>JACDEV010000001.1 GCA_013816135.1 Patescibacteria group bacterium
GTCCCACAGTGATTCAATTCGATCGCGAATTCGAAAGTCCAAATGCTTAAATGTTTGTCTCATATATTAATTATATGAGTTGCATTTCAAACAAGAATTATCATCAGATGACAAAATTTGGACGAAAGATGGTTCTTCTGTTTAGCGTATTGGCGGGAGTCAGCGTCTCCTTTGGTGCAAAAGGAACTGCTGTCGGTTGCATCGGATTCCTTCTCGGTTTCATTGCCGATGAGATCTGCACAACGATCAAAGTGTGCACAGCATTCAGAAGCAATAAGTGAAGTGCCCAACGTGCGCCGAGGAGAAATCCTTGGCGCCGTTTCTGTATCCTACCATTTCAATTCTTATTCTCGGCTACTTGACTTTACATTTTAATTATGTTATTATTTATAAAGGAGGATGAAATGATAGTAACGAGCTTGTTTATAGGTGTAACACTGGGTATCACGATTACCAACTATTTTATCCTGTTGAAAAACAGTGATAAGTTGGACGATATCAAAAAGGCACTCAAGATCGAATAAGTAACACAACGTGCGCCGAGGAGAAATCCTTGGCGCCGTTTCTATTATATCAAAGAAGAATTCTTGACTTATATTGCACTTACCTTATTCTATTTGAAGAGGTGCCCATGAGTTTTGCTTCTATTTTCAACTTGCTGTTCTGGATCTCTGTTGTACTTGGAATAGTCGTTTGGAAAAGCAAAGGATTTATTCCAGGGTTCGGGCTATTCTTGGTTTTACTTGTTGCCATAGTCTGTGTGGATATCATGACTGAAAAGAATGGTCCTGATATCCAACGATGACACAAGATATAATGTGCGCTGGATTATTTCCAGCGCACATTTTCTATTTCCTATAAGCTCGATATTGTTTTAATGCTTTCTTCAGATATTTACCTGTATGACTTTTCTCATTGTTTGCAACTTCTTCTGGTGTTCCTTTTGCAACGAGCTGTCCCCCTCCATCTCCTCCTTCTGGACCGATATCCAAAACATAATCCGCTGATTTGATGATATCCATATTGTGCTCGATGACTAAAACCGTACTTCCCTTATTTACTAGCTTCTGCAATATCTCGATTAATTTCTTTACGTCCTCATAGTGAAGTCCGATTGTTGGTTCGTCCAAAAGGTAAATTGTCTTCTGGATATGAGGACGATAAAGCTCAGAGGATATTTTTACACGTTGAGCTTCCCCGCCAGAAAGCGTTGTTGCTGATTGACCAAGTTCAAGATATCCAAGACCAACATCATTTAGTGATTTCAATCGATCATAGATTGCTGGAATATCTTCAAAGAATGTCAGAGCTTCTTCAACTGTCATTTTTAAAATATCGTAGATATTTTTCTTTTTGTAATGCACTTCCAAAGTCTCTTTCATAAATCTCTTACCTTTGCAGACATCGCAAGGTACGTAAACAGTTGGTAAGAAATGCATTTCAACTTCTATCATTCCATTTCCTTGGCAAGTCTCACATCGTCCACCCTTCACATTGAATGAAAATCTGTTTGCTTTCCAACCTCGAGCTCTAGCTTCCACTGATTCCGCAAATAGATCTCGAATGAATGTCCAGCTTCCAGTATATGTTGCTGGATTAGAACGCGGAGTTCGTCCAATTGGCGATTGGTCAATTAAAATTGCTCGGCCTAAATATTCTGTACCAGTAAAAGATTTACAATTAAATATTTCTGCTGAACGATACTTTCTTTCAAATCTTGCTTGGAGATTTTTGTGTAATATCTCATAAACAAAAGAAGATTTTCCTGAACCAGACACACCTGTCACAACTATAAATCTTCCTAATGGAACATCGACATTCATATTTTTTATATTAAATATCTTTCCACCTCTTATCTGTAAGTCGCCTTTTGGCGCAGTTCGTCTTTCTTCTGGAACTTCCAAAACTTTGTCTCCTCGTAAGTAATCTAAAGTAATTGATCCAGATGTATTTTTTTTAGCTGTGATGAGTTCATCCAAATCCCCTGCTACTACAACATGCCCACCGTGTACACCCGCACCTGGACCAATATCGACAATATAATCCGAAGCAAAAATAGTGTCTTCATCATGTTCAACCACAATAATAGTATTTCCAAGATCTCGAAGATCCAAAAGTGTTTGGATGAGTCGGTCGTTGTCACGTGAATGAAGTCCAATAGTTGGCTCGTCTAAAACATACAATGCTCCAACAAGACCAGAGCCTAATTGGCTAGCTAGTCTAATACGTTGAGCTTCTCCTCCAGATAAAGTGTTAGCTCTTCGGCTTAGGGATAAATATTCAATTCCTACATTTATCATAAACAAAAGCCTTGCTTCGATTTCTCGCATTACTACATTTGAAATATTTTTCTCTCTTTCAGTAAGTTTTAATGAAGTCGCATAATCATAAGCATCTTTAATAGACATTGCAGTAAGCTGAACAATATTTTTACCACCGATTTTTACATGCAAAGCTTCTTCTCGAAGTCTCGCTCCACCACATTTTGGGCATGCTTCTTTTCCAAAGAAATGCTTAGTTCCTAAACCATTACATTCAGGACATGCTCCATAAGGAGAGTTGAAGGAAAAAAGCCTTGGCTCGACTTCCGGATATGAATACCCGTCTCGAGGACAAGAAAGTTTCGAAGACATAAAAACTTCTTCAGGAACATAGTCTTTATTCTTTTCTTGAGCCATATCGCGAAAAATAATCTTGACTTGGCCGTCTGATTCATTCAAAGCCTTTTCTAAATCTTCTGATAATCTTTCTTCAGCGCTTTTTTTGTCTGTTGAAAAATCCAATAGTGAAATGCTATCTACCAACACATCGATAGAGTGATTTTTAGTTTTTGAAAGCTCAATACGATCTCGAAGTGAGTTACGAACACCATCCACAAGAACATGAGAGTAGCCCTTTCCAAGTAAATCATATAAAAGTTGATAGTATTCACCTTTACGTCCTCGAACTAAAGGAGAAAATATCTCAACATACATTGGTAATGGGATTTTACTTGATTGAGGCTTAGCTGATTTATTAGTTTCGTTACGTTCCCCCATAATACGCATAACTTTCTCAAGAACAAAATTTTTTATTTCCTCATTAGAAAGTTTAGTAATCTCATTTCCACAAATTAAACAGTGTGGATGACCGATACGAGAATATAAGATACGAAGGTAATCGTAAATTTCTGTAATAGTGGCGACTGTTGAACGTGGATTATTGGAACGAGACTTTTGGTCGATAGAAATAGCTGGACTGAGACCGACGATTTCATCAACATCTGGCTTTTGCATCTGACGTAAAAACTGCCTTGCATATGAGGAAAGAGACTCAACATATTTACGTTGACCTTCTGCAAAGATAGTATCAAATGCCAAAGATGACTTTCCTGAACCAGATAGACCTGTAAAAACCACCATCTTGTTTCGTGGCATTTCTACTGTAATATTTTTCAAGTTATGGGTTCGTGCCCCTTTAACTATGATCTTTTCACCTTGAATTTTTTCTTTTTTCATTCTTGTAGTAGAAAATGACATTGCTCTATGAGCATGTATTTTTTATGTTTTAGTGTATGTATATAATTTAATGTCATTTTCACTACAGGATAACCCAGTAGTGAAGTGGGTATTAGCTTCATACGCGCGTAGCGCAATACCCACTTCTACTACAGGGTACGAATAAATCCACCTCCGGACTGCCATAGGTGAAGTGTTAGAAAGATATGATAACACAGGAAGTTGAGACTATAAAGTCGCCATCTACGACGAACCGGCAGGGCCATATAGGACCTGCTGGATAAGAATTTCAACCAGTTACTTTCCACGCTGGTGGATAACGAGTCATCCACCGAAAGTAGAGAAGCTGTAGAGAGACCACTACCGCCATGAGCGCCTGATGAAGATGCATTTCAGGAAGCTCTCCCTTTTGAAGTTTGGTGAGAAATTGCTCCCACCACCGAAATGAGCGAGTCTTCCGAAAAAACAGGCATGTCAGCGCGACCATTGTCGCTGCGACGAGAACTGTTCTTCCGAATACGCATGCGAACACATAGAGAGCTAATGCGAGGAACATTCCACTTCTCCCATTCCATTGAAAGAGATTCTAGAAGTGACAGAAGATCGTCTGGTCCACACAAGGCGATTACAAAACCAATGACATAGAGAGTGATCAACGAGGCAGTGCATAGAATAGTCACCATCAGAATGGCCAGGAAGATCAGAATGATCTTGAAAGCAATCCAAAACAAAGCTATAGGAATAGCGATGTCCATGTCTAATGGCTATTCTTGGCTTTGTAAGTCATGAATACCGCGAAGAGTGCGAACGAAGCAGGAGCTAGAGCGATGACCCACCATGACAACATAATGTGACCTCCAAGTTAAGGTTTCTCACATAAGGATATAACACTTTCACACACAAGTAAAGGTCACCTACTGCAATAAATCTTCATTTCTTGGATTTTTTACCTTCTTTATCTTTGGAGGAAGGGCCATTTTTTGGAGTTCAACTATCTCGTCACGTAGAATAGCTGCTGTTTCAAAATCCAATACTTTAACTGCACTATCCATCTGTTTTTCTTTCTGTTTAATAAGTTTGTTCGGATCTTTTTCAAATAATCTTTTATCGATTTCCAAAAGCGCTTTTACAGCTTTTGAATGTTCTGTTTTCATTTGGTCAGTTATGTCTTGAATCTTCTTTATGATTGTTTTTGGTGTAATGCCATGTTTGGTATTGTAGGCAATCTGTAAATCCCTTCGGCGATTAGTTTCACCTATTGCTCGATTCATTGAACCGGTCATTGTGTCTGCATATAAAATAACCTTTCCATCTACATTTCTCGCAGCACGTCCGATGATTTGGATGAGCGATGTATCACTACGAAGAAATCCTTCCTTATCTGCATCTAGAATTCCAATTAAAGTAACTTCAGGCAAATCTAATCCTTCTCGAAGAAGGTTCACTCCTACCAAACAATCGAATTCACCGCGACGAAGAGATGTTAATATCTCGATTCTTTGAATAGTTTTTATATCGCTATGCAAATATTCAGCTTTCATTCCCTTATCTTTTAAATATTCTGAAAGATCCTCAGCCATTTTTTTGGTAAGTGTTGTAGCAATGACTCTCCCACCTTTCTTGATAGCTTTTTGAGCTTCAATAATAAAATCTTTTATCTGTCCAGGAAAATTTCCCTTCTCAACAATTGGTCTAACTTCAATAACTGGATCAATAAGGCCAGTTGGACGGATAACTTGTTCCACAACTTGCTCACTATGTTCTTTCTCATACGTACTTGGTGTAGCAGAGGTATAAATAGTCTGACTTACCCTCTCTTCAAACTCTGCAAATTTCAACGGTCGGTTGTCCTTTGCACTTGGCAAACGAAATCCAAAATCAACCAAACTTTGTTTTCTAGATGAATCCCCGGCATACATTGCTCCAATCTGTGGAACAGAAACGTGAGACTCATCAATAATAGTCAGAAAGTCAGCTGAACCATCAGCCTTATGAGGAAAATATGAAAGCAATGTGTCTGGTGCCTCACCTGGAAGCTTGCCGGAAAAATGTCTTGAGTAATTCTCAATCCCACTGCAATATCCCATCTCACGGATGAGAGCTAGATCGTAAGTTGTCCTACGCTTCAGTCTTTCAGCTTCCAGAAGTTTTCCTTCAGCTTCCAATTCTTTCAGCCTTACCTCGAGTTCTGCTTTGATAGATTTGAAAGCTCGCTGACTTTGTTCTGGAGTCGAAATAAAATGCTTTGCTGGAAAAAGGAAAAAAACATCTTCAGATTTTATAATTTCTCGAGTGATTGAGTCGATAGACAAAATCTGCTTTATCTTATTTTCCTCAATCTCAATTCTGTAAATGAATTTCTCAGAAATTGGCATTATCTCCAACATATTTCCAATTGCTCGAAACTGTCCTGGAGAAAGATCCATAGTTGTTCGTTCGAAATGAATATCAACTAAGTTTCGTATAAAATCTGTTCTAGAAATATCTTGTCCAACTGCAATCTTCAAATTTACTTTCTGATACTCAACAGGAGAACCCAAACCATAGATACAAGAAACAGAAGCTACGATGATTACATCAGAACGAGAAAGTAGTGCCTGAGTTGAAGCATGTCGAAGGCGTTCTATCTCTTCATTAATCATGGATTCCTTCTCTATATATGTATCAGATACTGGCATATAAGCTTCAGGCTGATAGTAGTCATAGTAAGAAACAAAGTAATGAACAGCATTATTTGGAAAGAATTCCCGATATTCCTGCGCCAACTGAGCAGCTAGAGTTTTGTTGTGAGCAATTACCAAAGTCGGTTTTTGAATTTCTTGGATAACGTTAGCTACAGTATAAGTTTTACCTGAACCGGTCACTCCAAAAAGAGTCTGATGTTTCAGACCTTTTCTCACTCCATCAACCAGCTTTTTTATAGCTTGAGGTTGATCACCTGCTGGTTGGAATTCTCTTTTTATTTCGAATTTCATAAAGTAATTATAACAAATCTCACTAAGCCTAAGTTTTCTTCAACACACATAAATCCTTGCTAGGATTTTGCTATTCTCGTCCCGTCGGACTGCGAAAGTCTCAGAAAACTTATACTTCGCGAGATTTAAAAAACATCCTACTATACAATATTTCTAAGAATTAGCGTAGTATTTTTTCAAAAAGTCTTGTTTATAGGCTTCAAAGTTACCAGAAGAAATAGTCTCTCGCATTCCATCTACCATCGCCACCACAAAATGAATATTATGGATTGATAGCAAAGTAGCCCCAAGTATTTCTTTAGCATGAAAAAGATGAGCAATGTAACTTCGGCTGAAATTCTGGCATGCGTAGCATTTACAATTCTCATCAAGCGGTTTTAAATCTTCTCGAAACTTTTGGTTCAAAAGATTTGCTCTTCCCTCTTTTGTATAGAACATTCCACTTCTAGCAATCCGAGTTGGAGAAACGCAATCAAAAAGATCACAACCTTTTTCTACTGCGCCGAACAAATCAATTGGTTCACCAATCCCTAGAAGATGTCTTGGTTTTTCCTTTGGTAATATAGAATTGCACCACTCAACAGCTTTATCCATATCTTCTTTATCAAATGACCCTCCTATTCCAAACCCATCAAAATCCAAACTTCCAATATATTCTGCACTTTCCTTTCTCA
This sequence comes from Patescibacteria group bacterium, assembly GCA_013816135.1. Classification (GTDB taxonomy): domain Bacteria; phylum Patescibacteriota; class Minisyncoccia; order Phycocordibacterales; family DATDWN01; genus C7867-006. Next base: position 7,147 of record JACDEV010000001.1, read on the forward strand.
ATGTTTCATCACGTCCTCCTTGAACTATCCCGAACAAGGCTTGAGTTTTGTGATTTTCCTTTGACTTATGATGCTCTAAACTTCTCTTTGCCCAACGATGTGTTCTCTCTAATGCTTCTTTCTGATAATGCAGTGACTCATGTGGAGATGTACATTCGTCAAAAGCAAAAATAATATCTGCACCTAGATTATGCTGAATATCAATGGATTTTTCGGGTGATAAATAATGCGCACTACCGTCCGTGTGTGAACGGAACATAACTCCATTTGGGTCTATCCTTGCGATCTTCGGCTTTTCATCTTCTGCAGTATCAGAAAGTAATAGTTCCTCGTCTTTTTTGTTAGCTATCTTTCCTAGTTTATTTCCATATGCAGCTCCAAGAGAAAAAACTTGAAATCCTCCAGAGTCCGTCATCAGTGGTCCATTCCAGTTCATAGCTTTATGGAGCCCACCAATATTCTTTATGGTCTCATCACCAGGTTGTAAATACAGATGATAAGTATTAGCGATAATAACCTGAGCGCCAGTGCCTTTGACCTGTTCTGGTGTTAGTGACTTCACTGTTCCTTTTGTGCCAACAGTCACAAAAGCAGGAGTTAAAATATCTCCATGAGGTGTATGTATTGTTCCTATTCTTCCTAAACAATTTGGAAGTTCTTTATGAATTTCAAAAGAAAAATCTTTCATTAAATCAGAATAACATCTTTTATACAAAACGAAACCCCATCAAATTTTCATTTGATGGGGCCGACGGTTTTTCCCCCACGGAATCCAAGTCTGCTTTTCTTGTGAGGAAGGTTTTTCAAATTGTATGGTCCATAAGGAACCACTACCGCTAGATATACCATCACACCTGAAAAGTAAACAAGTCGAAGCTTGAAGTGGTTGATGGTAGGAGCATTTTTATCTCGTACCCATCCTCTTCGCTTGAGGGCATTCCTAGCCCCTTTTTGGGTCTTAAATAGACCGTACTCGTCGGGATCACATCCTCTTAGATTGCAACTGATTGTGTACACGGAAACCTCCCACCACTTTTTAACATTTAAAATATATGTTGTCAAACTAAAACCTCATAATTTGGATGAAATCCGACGTGAGCGACATTGTTTTATTCATAAAACAAGAAGTGCTCTTGTGGTGAAATTAAAAATATAAGGAGCCTTAGTTAGCGCTAAGGTGACGAGATTTTTTAATTTGGGAACGAGGAGTTCACCAAATTTGGAGGTTTTACTTCTCTACCTTGAGGAGCTCTATATCGAAAACTAATGTCGATCCAGCTGGTATAGGTCCATATTCAATATCACCATAAGCTAGCTGAGGTGGAACAGTCAAAGTTCTCTTGCCTCCTACTCTCATTCCAACAATACCTTGGTCCCAGCCTTTTATAACTGCTCCGGAACCTAAAACAAACTGAAAGGGTTCACCTCTTGTAACAGAACTGTCAAAAACTTTTCCATCAATAAAGTGACCTGTGTAATGTACGATAATTCTATCTCCTGTCTCTGCAACATCTCCTGTTCCTACTACTACATCTTGCGCTGAAAGTGGTGTTTGTTCTGGCATAGCTACTGGTGTGTTAGTTGTAAATATTGAAACCAAACCTTGACCGAAAACCATAAAAAATCCGACTACAAAAATTCCTACTGCTACAGCAATCCACTCTCTCATTTCTAATTTTTTCATATTAATATTATATTACTTGTCTTACATATTGTAAATTTAATTACGAACAAGACTTGTAATATCTGCGGATATTACAAGTCTTGAATTTAATCCTCATCCATGAGCGTTTGTTCAATCATTTCTCCCAACTTGCTCCCATAAATCAGAGCACAAATTGAAAGTAGAATTACTGCTAGTCCCACAAACTTTGCAACTTCGTCCCAAGGACGCAATACGTTGTGAAATTTAATGCGGGACGCAAAGTACAGAAACAGACCTCCAGAAACTCCGTAAATGGCGATGGACCAATCTCCATAACCTTGAAAAAACCATTCCCGTTTGCGGCCCCATTTGAGGGTAAGTTTGATTGTCTTTACCAACAAACAGACTCCCACAAAAACCAAAACTAGGAAATACGTCCAAACAATAGCCATCATTCTGAACCTCTAGTCTTATTCTGACTTTCTGCCCTTAAGTATATGAAAAATCGGCCATAATGTCAAATAAACATTAGGTTAAAACTTAAAAAACCATTATAATTAGGAAAATGAAATCAGATAATCCAAAAAACTTAAGGAAACTTAGCCGTAGTAAAGGGAGACAAAAAACCAAAGCTAAAAAAGCTGTTCCGGTAGCTACTCCTGATGTTTATCCAATGCGTATTAATAAATATCTAGCCCACAAAGGCATTGCTACTAGAACAGGTGTAGATGAATTAATCAGAAGCAACAAGATTTTGATAAATGGAAAAGTTGCAAAGCTGGGGGATAAAGTTTTGGAAAATGACAATATCGAGGTTCGAGGAACACATACAAAGAAAAAATATATTTATCTTGCTTACAACAAACCAAAAGGAATCGTAAGTACTAATCCCCAAAGAGAGGAGAAAGGTATAATGGACAGTGCCAAATTTCCACCTGGGGTTTTCCCAGTGGGAAGACTAGATAAAGAGTCATACGGACTGATGATACTAACAAACGATGGAAGGATAACTGATAGACTACTCAATCCTATATACAGTCATGAAAAAGAATACATTGTAGATGTAGGTAGAAAATTTACTCCGGGATTTATAAAAAATATGGAAGAAGGTGTAGATATCGGCGACGCAATTACAAAACCAGCTAAAGTAGAAAAAATAGATGATTCCATCTTCAAAATAGTACTTACAGAAGGAAGAAACAGACAAATAAGACGTATGACTGAAAAGCTTGGATATACTGTAAACGACCTCCAAAGAGTTAGAGTTCAGAATATTAAACTTGAAAAAATACCTCCAAATTCCTTTCGAGAAATAAGTGGTGATGAACAAAGCGAATTTCTAAAAAGCATAGGATTGTAAAATTTGACTGACCAAGTTTTCTATAATACCCTACCATTAGAACAGTAAATAAATTGTGAGGTCACATGAAAGCCTACAGTCGAGAAGCGACCCGTCCGGACTGGTTTTTCCCCGATGTTGTCACTATAAGTGGTGAAAGCGGTGTCGGAACCACTGAAACCTTCAACGCTTTACGAGAGCACTATGGAGAGAATACTGCCTGGAAATACGTTTCCGGTGGAGAGATCTTCAGAGGCTTCGGCAAAGAACGAGGTATGAAGGTGGAAAAATTCGCGCGCTACGCCCGGGAAAATACTCAAGAAGGATGGGACCGTAAATGCGACGAGGAAATACAAAAACGAGCATCAGGTAACAGATCGCTTACCGAAAGCCGTCTCTCTCACATCTTCGTCCCTCATGGATTCCATGTCTTAATCATCTGCCCTACGCACATCTGTGCTAAGAGACGAATGCAAAATCCAGACTATAAAGGACTCAGGACTTCGCAAATCAAGGAACTCATCGAGAAACGTGACGAGGACGACAGAACTCGTTACGAAGCACTTTACCCAGGATGTCTCTGGGCTCCGTTAGATTTTGATCTCGTACGTTCCACTGAGATTTACAGCACCAAAGAGATTGTTACCACTATTCTCGAAAAACACTCTCAGTGGCGACATAGAAACGAAAAAAAAATCAAACGAACTGCGGCATAGACCGGAGACCGTCAGCTAGAAATAGTTGACGGTCTTAAATTTTATATAAATTCTTGGTAAGAGAAGAAGTTACATAGTATAATAATGAAGATGAGTAAAAAAATAATCCTAAATATTCCGGACAAGCACTTACCTATCAAGCCCCTTACAAAACAGGAACTGCACGATACTGCTGTAGATCGCGTATCTTTAATAGCAAAAGAATTTACTAATGGTTTTAATTTTTTAAGAGATTATCCAAAATCAGTAACTATCTTTGGTGGAAGTCGTGTAAACGAATCAGATCCAAATTATATTAAAGCTAGATCACTAACATCTAGAATAGCTAGAGAGCTAAAATATTCAGTTTTTACAGGCGGAGGACCTGGAATAATGGAAGCAGCCAATCGAGGAGCTTTTGAAGCGGGAGGAAAATCCCTTGGTCTTACTATTGAGCTATCAAAGCATCAAGTACAGAATCAATATCTTACCAATCATCTGAATTTTTATTATTTTTTTAGCAGAAAGGTTTGTATGTCTTTCTCTGCTGAAGCTTATATTTTCTTTCCTGGAGGATTTGGAACTCTGGATGAATTCTTTGAAATAGTAACTCTTGTCCAGACCTCTAAAATTGAAAAAGTTCCAATTATCCTAGTAGGAAGTGAATTCTGGAACTCATTGGATGAATTTATGAAAAAGGAAATGTTAAACCGAGGCACTATTGATAACTATGATCTTTCCCTTTATAGAATTTCAGATGATGAGGATGAGATTATAGAGATAATCAAATCCGCACCCTTCCGTAATGGCATAAAATTTAATCACCTAAAAATCTAAGTTAGTCTCTTTTCTGAATCACTTTCTTTATTTCCTGGAATTCATTTTCAATTTCAGAAAGTCTTTCTCGGGATGATTTTATCAAGCTAGCGCCTTCTTTTACATATTCTAGACCTTTCTCTACATCAAGTTCAGATTGAGATTCGAACCATGACACAATACTGGCCAATTTCTTTAAGGTGTCATTTAGATTTATCTGACCATTTTCATTTTTTTCTGTTTTTTTCATATTACTTTTGATTTTATTATTCCATCAGAGACTATCACTTCCATTTCATTACCCCTACTTACATCTTGCACATATCGTACCACCTTCCCACCTGACTTCACAATGCTATAACCACATGTCAGGAGTCGTTCCGGACTAGCTAATTCAAGTGTCTTGGCAGAATGTTTAAGATATTCTTTTGTGTTAGAGATCATATGTAAAAAATCTCTACTTAAGTCTTTTTCTCTTTGTGAAATTGTTTCAGATATTTGTAAAATTCCCCTTTCTATTTGCTCCACAGCGCGATATAAAGTCTCTTCTGCTTTTCTGAACATATCCAGGAAAGCTGAAAATCTCTTTTGGATTGTTACTTCGGAATTTTCAATCATATATTGACTATCTCGCAACGCAACTTGATATTGGGACATTATTTTTTCCTCAGCTAGCCTTACACCACTCAATGCATCATTCCAAGTTGAATTCAGAAGATTTGCTACTGCTGTTGGTGTAGAAACATTTCTGTCTGTCACCATTGAAGCAAGAGGTGCATCTTTATCATGACCAATTCCCGAAAGTACAGGTACAGGAAATCCAGCCAATGCTCTCACTAGGATTTCATTGTTGAAAGCTAGAAAAGATTCGAGTGATCCTCCTCCTCGCATAATAACCAAAACGTCAATGTCTTCTTTCTTCAAGGTTTCAATAGCTAACAAGAGATCCTTGATAGCATCTTGGCCTTCCACACGAGAATCAACAAAGCTTATTTTGTAGCCGAACTTTCCAATATTGGTTAGAAAGTCATTAATCACAGCTCCACTCCGTGAAGTAATTACTCCGATTTTGTGGGGATACATTGGAATAGCTCTTTTCCTTTCATCGTTAAACAATCCTTCAGCTTCAAGTTTTTTCTTTAGTAGTTCATAAGCTATCTGCAAAGCTCCTTCACCCACCAACTCAATAAGCTCAACTTGAAGAGAAAGCCCTCCGTTAGGCTTATAAATACTTGGATATGCTGTAACTATCACTTCCAAACCATCGCGTAAAGCAACACCAGAGATTTTGAAATCTCTTTTCCACATAAAGCATTTTATAGTACTACCATCCTTGCTATCCTTTATGGAAAAATAAAGATAAGTTCTCTCCTCATACATTTGAACATTGCATATTTCGCCAATAATCTTTGCTTTCTCTCCTTTGAGAGTCGTATTTAATCTATCTAAGTATTTACTAACTGGTATTATATCCGTTGAAATCATTAAGAATTAATATTATTATTTTTGGATTTTTCTTTTTGTGCCATTATATATTCATAAACAGTAGGCAGAAGAGAAATAAATACAATTCCCAAAATAATTGGTGTTAAATATAAATGAGCTCCAGGAATTTTCTTACCTAAAAAAAATCCGGCATAAGTTACTCCTCCTGTCCATAAAATTCCACCCAAAAATGTATATTGAATGAACTTGTAATAATCCATCTTCACAGCCCCCGCTAAGGTTGCACTAAATGATCTAACTATAGGAACAAATCTTCCAATAATAATAGTTTTTGCTCCATATTTATTATAAAAATCTTGTGTATGTTCTAAATGCTTTCTCTTGAACCAATAACTGTCCTGACCTTTTAAAAGTACATCTCTAAGCTTTTCCCCTAGTAAATAACTGACTAAGTAACCCAACATGCTTCCCAAAAAAAGTGTTCCTATAAGTAATGCCATGTTGAAGTGACCTTGTGAAGCCAAAAAACCAGTAGTAAACAAGAGGGAGTCACCAGGAAGAAAGAAAGTCATTGGAAATGACTCCAAAAAAATAGTGACAAAAAGAATAAAATATCCGAAGTAGCCAGCTACAGTAATATAGTGTGTTAAATAATCCATGAGGATTATTGTAACATTTCAAGTAATAATGAGAAACTACTAACAAAGAGACCTATAAACTTTCAAATTGGTGAGAAAAAGCATCTAGCTCGACGGATTTTTGCTCAAGGTCAAGGCAAAATACAAAAAATAACCCGAGCCTTACTTAGCGTAAGGTGAGGGTTATTTTTTGTATTTTAACGCAGAGATTGAGTAAAAAGACCAGAGCTATTCCACGAAGGTTAGGGCTTTGCCACTCTTACCCGCCCTCCCCGTCCTCCCTATTCTATGAACATAATCCTCATAAGTTGCTGGAAGGTCAAAGTTGATTACATGCGATACATCGCTGATATCCAAACCTCTTGCCGCAACATCTGTTGCTACTAGGATTTGAACTTTTCCATCTTTGAAAAGTTTTAGTGATCGTTGTCTTCCTGACTGATTTTTGTCTCCATGGATTGATTCTACTTTGAATCCTCTTCCGTTTAGCATAACTGTCAGCTTTTCTACTCCGTGCTTTGTTCGTCCAAAGATAAGTACTTTGTTGAAATCTGGTTGCATAAGCATTGAATGCAAAACATCCAACTTATTATCACCTCGATTTACTCGAACCACATCTTGATCAACATTCTTTGAAGTATCTTGAGTTTTAACTGAAATTGAAACTGGATTCTTTAGGAAATCTTTAATTAAAGCTTCGATTTCTCTTGAAAGAGTTGCGGAGAAAAACAATGTATGTCGATCTTTTGGCATTTGAGCCATCATGAACTTCATATCGTTTATAAATCCCATATCAAGCATTCTATCTGCCTCATCCAAAACAACAGTCTTAAAGTGAGTAAGATTTAACACTCTTCTTTCAATAAGATCTTTTATTCTTCCAGGTGTACCTATAACGAACTCGTTTCTATAACGTAAATCGCGAATCTGGGTTCCAATAGATGCTCCTCCTACACAAACTGTTGAAAATAGTTTCATTCCTCCAATAAAGCCTTTAAGCTCATCTTGAATTTGAATTGCTAATTCTCTTGTAGGCACAACAATCAAAACATTTTCGCTTTGCTGGCTTAGAACTTTGTGAATAAGGGGAATAAGAAATGCCGCAGTCTTTCCAGTTCCAGTGTTAGCAATTCCAACAACATCTTCACCATTTAATATGTGTGGGATAGCTCGATCCTGAATAGGTGTCGGAGTGACATAGCCTTTATCAATAATATTATTTTTCAATCTTTCATCAATCGCAAAATCAGCAAACTTGTGCTCTGGCACAAAGTGCTCAATTTTTTCTGTAATGATCGCTTTGTTCACAAAACGTGAAGGATCGATTCTGTCTCCCCCACCTCTGTTTCCTCCTCGTCCTCTGCTACCTCCAAAACTTCCTCTTCCGCGAGAAGAACCACCTCGTGATGAGTTTCTACTTGCACCAAAAGAAGGCCTGCTAAATGTTCGCGTTTGCGAACTTCGTGTACGTGATTCCATCAAATTAAAATTGAGACGGGTTAAAGAATTATCTTAATTGATAAGTTCTTGTCTCGTAAGTTCAAATAGTGCCCGTAGGTCCTAACAGTTGAGATAAAATCTCGAAACCGAAACTAGTGAGAATGACTCAATAAAGCCACTATATACTATTCTTGCCATATTGTCAAACATTTTGCAGTTATATTTTGTATTAATAATAAGAGTTTATGCTAGGATAATTAAATGAAAGATCATAGTGAAACTATTTGGGATGTTGCTGTCATTGGCGGAGGTGCAGCAGGAATGATGGCTGCTGGAAGAGCTGCTGAACTTGGTGCAAAGGTTATTTTAATTGAAAAAAATGAAGGCCTTGGAAAAAAACTACTCATAACGGGCGGAGGAAGATGCAATGTTACTAACAATGAACCAGACGTTAGGAAATTCTTATCAAAATTCAAAGATTCTGATAAATTCTTATTTTCAACATTTTCTCAATTTGCAGTAACAGATACATTGGAATTTTTTAATAGTCGCGGAATGGAAACAAAAGTGGAAGCATTGGGACGTGTATTCCCGGCCTCCAACACTGCAGAATCAGTTTGGAAAGTGTTATTAGAGAATTTAAAAATCCACAATGTAACAGTACTTTCAAATTCACCAGTTTTAGGATTTGAAAAATATGGTAATAAAATAACTTCGATTTTGTTGAGAGGTAACAAAAAAATCTTTGCAAAAAATTTTATATTGGCTACTGGAGGAAAATCTCGCCCTGAAACTGGTTCAACTGGGGATGGTTTTAAGTGGCTAACTGATATAGGTCATAAGGTTATAGAACCAGCACCTTCTCTTGTACCTATCTATATCAAAGAAGAATGGGTAAAGCGTTTACAAGGGGTAAGTCTTCAAGACGTAAAGATTACTGTTCTTCAAAGTGACCAGAAACAACAAATAAAAAGAGGAAAAATACTTTTTACACACTTCGGATTATCGGGTCCAGCAATTCTAAACCTTAGTCATGATATTGGTGAACTTATAAAATATGGCGAAGTTCTTCTTTCACTGGATATTTTACCAGATTTGGATCATGGACAACTCAACGCGAAACTTCAAGAAATATTTAAAGAAAAGAGCAATAAGAAATTCAAGAATACTTTAGACACACTAATGCCTTCTGCTTTAGTTCCAGTTATTGTTGAGTTATCTGGAATTTCAGCTGACCTTCCAAGTCACAGTATCACCCGAGAACAAAGACTATCTCTTATTTCACTATTAAAAAATATAAACGTAAGTGTTGAAGACCTACTAGGAACTGATAAAGCTATAATCACTTCCGGTGGAATTGAATTAAACGAAGTGGACTTCAAAACTATGTCATCCAAACTATTTCTAAATTTATTCTTAATTGGTGACATATTGAATATTGATAGACCCACTGGGGGATATGGATTACAACTTTGCTGGACTACTGGTTTTGTTGCAGGGACTTCGGCAAGTAAAGTAAATCAAAGTTGACAGCTCCATCAATTTGACTATGATTTCTCTAGAAATGGAGACATGAAATGGACATGCGAAAGCTTGTTCTTCACGCTTCTCTTGAGAAGCTGAGGAAACTAGAGTCGATCTCCAACAACGTAAGAATCTGTCTTGAAAATATGGCAGCCTTGTACGACGAGATAGACGATGTACGTTATGTGGCACGGAGACGAGATGAGACTGAGTGGACTACTCAGGCGTTGAAAAATTCAGACTTATCTCAAATCGGCAATTTCAAAGTCAAGGTGTACACAAATACAAAGGAACGAAAAGTTAGTTTCACACAGGATGGTCAAAGCTTAGAATTTCTTTTTTTGAAAATGGAGCTCACTTCGACAGATCAACTTAAAGCAACATTGAAAAGAGCGTCAGAAGCAACTGGAACTAAAGAAAAGTCAGAAATAACTGATGCGTTCACAGAAACACTAATCAAGAATCTCTATCGAGGTGAAAAGATCTCGACAGAAGAAATTCTACTCGGCGGCCAGCCGATGTCTCTGGGTAATTATCAGTTCAGATCTGTCCGACTACTAAATGTATATTCCGGCTTCTGGAAATTCATTCTGCCGAATAAAAGCAACCTACTCTATAAGGAGTGAACAGAAATAAAAAACAAGCCTAGGGATACTACCCCCTAGGCTTAAATTTTATCTTTTTTAGTTCTTTTTGAAGCTCAATGCAATTAGGAATAGTTTCCTTCACCAAGTTCCAAAAGTTTTCTGAGTGATTGAACTGTTTAATATGGCAAAGCTCATGAACAATAATATAATCCGTAAGATGAGGAGCTAATGTTACTATTCTAAAATTGAAATTTAAATTACCTTTACTTGAACAGCTTCCCCATCGACTTCTTTGATTCCGGATACTTATCCTTCCATAAGAGAATTTATAGTGTAAATTCCAAAAATCCAATCTACTTTTTACTAAGAGTCTAGCTTTTTCTTTGAGTTCTAAAAAATCCTTTCTGCCTGGTGTTTTACGCTTAACCCTCCTTCGTATTATTCTTTTAAAATAGAATCTGAGTTTCATATATAAAATTACCACTTAATCCTTCTGAAGATGTTTTTGCGAGACTTTCGCAGGACGGCGGTCCGAGAATAGCAAAAAGCTAGTAAGCTTTTATGTGTGTTGAGCAAAAAACATCTTCAGAAGGTCTATTTATCCAAAGGTAGTATTTGATCAATCCGAATCTGTTTTACGAACTCAGGAACGTGAGAAACCAAAATCATTGCTCCTTCAAATTTATCCAAAGCTTGGGCAATGATAGGTAAATGTCTAAAATTTATATGGTTTGTAGGCTCGTCCAATATAAGTAGTCCTGGCTTCTGTAGTACTAAGCGTGCAAAAGCAACAAGTCCTTTCTGTCCTTCGGATAAGCTACCGATCTTTGTATGTATTAATTCGCCAGCAAGTAAAAACCCAGCAGCAGTTGAACGAAGATTTTCTTCGATCTGCTCATCCATAACCTCAAGTAAAGATTCGTGAACTGTATGTTCAAAATTAAGGGTAGAAAAATCCTGTCTGTAATATCCAACTTTAATGCCTTCTGTTATCGTTGCACCTTTGGCAGTTCCGCTTGCTAGAGCTTCGAGGAGAGTGGACTTACCTATTCCATTCGGTCCTGTAAGCAAAAGATGTTGTTTTTTTCTTAAAACCATATTAGCCTTTCGCGAAACAGGTTTATGATTCTTTATCATTGAAAAAGAAGTGATGCTTATGATATCTCCGTTCATATCTGGTGGAGTTGGAATAATAAAAGATCGGATAGTCTTATCCTCACGTCGCACATCAACTTTCTCTTCTTCAAGTTCTTCTGCTTTTTCACGCATTCTTCGAGCAACAAGTCTCATTTGGCCTCCTTTGTTAGCAAAAAAGTTAGCTTTGTCTTTGTTTTCCTGTATCTCTTTGGCTAACTGAGCATTTTTTCGATTCTCTTTGTCAATTCTAGCGGAAATTTCTGCGACTACGTCAAAATAGTTACCTACATATTGTTCAACTTTTTTTGTAAATATATCCAAATATAAAACCCCATGTGTAAAAGCATTCAGAAATTCAGAATCGTGGGAAATAACCAAACAAGTTTTTTTGTAATCAATTAGAAATTTTGTAAGATGCTCTATACCATCTTTATCCAAATTGTTTGTGGGTTCATCCAAAAGTAAAATATCAGGATCTTGAATCAATGCAGAAGCTAAAAGAAGTCTAGCCTGCTGGCCACCAGAAAATGATTTTATTATCCTATCAGCTGGTGCTGCAAGGTTTACTATTTTAAGTACTGCATCCATCCTTGGATCAATATTATAAATTTTCTCTTTGAAACAGTTCTCAAAGAATTCCTTTACAGTCATATCCATCTCAGCTCTTGGTATAACCTGTCTTGCAATAGCGATTGAAAGACCTTGTCCGATATGGATCTCTCCGCTTTCAGGTTTATTTACACCAGTAATCATGCCGAAAATAGTGCTTTTTCCAGCACCATTTTGGCCCATAATAGTTATTTTTGATCCCCGCCTAACTGTAAATTTGGCTTCGTTCAGAATTGGTTTTTTAATTCCGAAATCAAAAGAGACTTCATCAAAATTTATTATAATTTCCTCTTTGCTCATAAGGAATCACTTTACAATATTTTGAGATAAAAAGAAAGAGTTGTTTTATTTCTTTTATTCTAAATCCGTACACTAATTCTGGCATCGTTGCGTGTGTTTTTATTAAGTTGTTACAAAAACAAAATCTGTGAAAAAATTCCCATTTATATATAAATTAACTTTGCAACTGAAACACAATGCCAGATTTAGTGTTCGGATAAATCCAAGCAAACTGAATTAAGACAATATCTCTTTCCGGTATCTGTTGGTCCGTCATCAAATAAATGTCCTAAGTGAGAACCACATTTTGCACACGTAACTTCTGTTCTACTCATTCCATGTGCATCATCGGGAGTTTCTATTACACTTCCAGGTAAAGCTTGGTCAAAACTAGGCCAACCAGTTCCAGAATCAAATTTAGCATCAGAACGAAAAAGATCACTGTTACAAACCTTACATTTATACATACCATCTCTGTCATCATGTAATAATTTTCCTGAAAAAGGTGCTTCTGTACCCTTTTCTCTCAGCACTACATACTCCTCTGGAGTTAGTTTTGCTTTTATTTCTTCCTCTGTTGGCATTGGTGTGTCCATATTATTTTTTTGGATGATCTTTTAATAAATTGACAAAATTCTTTTGAACTTTCTCTAATTTAGGGTTAATAATCACTTCACAATATCCCGCTTCCGGATTTCTTTCATAATAATCCTTATGATAATTCTCTGCAATATAAAATTTATCTAATGGAACAACTTCTGTCACAACCTTTTTTCCTTCACTATTAGATAAATTAAGTTCTTCAATAAATTTTATAGCCTCTATTTTTTGTTCTTCTGTAGTGTAAAAAATAGCTGACCTATACTGTGTTCCTACATCATTACCTTGTTTATTTAATGTCGTTGGATCATGAGACCCAAAAAACACCGTAAGCAAATCCCTGTAAGATATTTCCGCTGGATTAAACACAACCTTAGTACATTCAGTGTGCCCTGTATTACCTCCACAAACCTGATCATATGTAGGATTCTCCACATTTCCACCTGAGTAACCTGGATCAACAGTTATGACCCCTCTTAGCATCTTAAAAACTGCTTCAGTACACCAGAAGCATCCCCCACCAAAAACAGCTGTTTCATTTTTATTTTCCATATAAATAATTATACATCATCTCACAATGCAGACGATGTAATTTATTTGTTTTAAACAAAACCTGGGAAAAAGTCTGTATGTATGTTCGACCTTTTTACACCCAATTTATTCAAAGTATCTTCAAAAGAAGTAACCATTACTCTTGGGCCAGATATGTAAAAATATCTTTCTTTGTAATCTGGAACTTCAGATGTAATCATCTCAGAATTTATGAATCCTTCTCGCACATCCGACTTTTGCTCTGGACCAAGAAGTTTATTTACTACATAAATAGTCCTTACACCAAGATCCTTTACGTTGTCAAAAATATCTTTATATACAATGTCCTCTGAGGTCCTGTTAGAGAAGAACAAAACGATATCTCGCTTTTCGCCTTTATCTAACATTTCCTTAATCATACTTCTGAAGGGAGTTACCCCTATCCCTCCTGCTATGAATACAATTTTTTTTGAAATATCTTTCGTAAGAACAAAGTCACCTGCCAACTGTGAAGCTGTCATCTTTTCACCGGGTTCAAGGGATAGTAATTTTTTCTTAAAACTACTAGAGTTTTCATAGAATTTAATTCCTAATTTCAAATCATTTTCAGTGGGAGAAGAAGAAATTGTAAAAAACCTCCTATTACCCCTAAGATCTGCTTTACTGTGTCCCAAAGTCCATTCTAAATATTGACCAGCTTTGAAAGAAATTTTTCTATCGAGCTTCCAAATAAACTCATATATATCTTTTGAGAGCTTTTTCTTTTCTATTAAAGTAAGAACAAGCCTTATACGTGGGCTTACAAAAAATGAATATGCATTTCCAATGAGAAGTGCTAATTCTGGAGTACTAAATAATGGACCTATATTAAATTGTGCACCAAACAATGCTCCGACTAAACCTCCGTATATTATTTTATTTTTTTTATCAGGGGGTGTAGTTAGTGGTTCCGTTAACATGATTGTTCCCAAGAAAATTATTGGGCCAGAAATGAAAGATGTTATTATGGTGCTCAAAATATTAATGTGATGTAGGAATGCAAATAGAGACACACTCAAGATACTGAATAAAACAAACATAAAGAACATTTGGAAACGTTGAGTTTTCCTAAGAATCAAAAAACCTAAAATACTGACTGGAATTAGCATCACTGTACTACCTACCCACCAAGCAACTGCTCCGCTACCAAATAAACCAATTATAAAAGTGGATATAGCGACAGGATTGAATATATGTTTTTTATTTACTACCAAAAGATACTTAGAGGCCATAGCTAATAAAGAAACTAAAATAAAAATTTTGAGGTCAACTAAGGAATTTAAAGGAAACAGTAAGAAAAAAAGAATCAGCCCAGTTATATAAGATGATTCCACATTTTCTTGAACATTAAATAACCTTGCAAAAGCAATATTAATAACAAAACAAGCGATAAAAAGAGTGATGGCAGAGGAAAGTAGACTCCAGCCGTTATATGGCAATAAACCTACAAAACCAAACATAACGGAAAGAACAGAAAGTACTAACAACCCGTAAAGAACAAGCTTATACATAGTTATACCGTTCAAAAAATTATCTATGTATTTCATATAATAATTATATCAAATATTAAGCTTAATTATATATCTTCTTTTAAGTAAAAACCTCTGCATCAAATCCTACTGATTTTTTCATTGAGTAGTCAGAATAAATAATAAAGTATTCAAATATATAATGCTTTAGAAGTATTTCGGGCGAAACAAAAAAAAGTGCTGTAGTTAGAAGGTCAGCCAAAAAAGTCGTTTCTGCTACTGCCCAAATTGCCAAAATCCCTTTCGGAGATGTTAAGCTTTCTGGATTAATAATATGATGGAAATTTCCCCACTTTCGACGATTACCAGCTGACCCGCAAATACTCTGATTTAAGATATTAGCCACTCCGACTACCTGTGTAGAGTCATCTGGATGCTCTAGACCCACTTTTAATATTGCTCCGACTTCACTTCTTTGTCTTAAATCTCCACTTCCATCAACACAATAAGAAAAGATTTTATTTTTTTCCAGGATCTCTGAGATAATGTCTACCAAATACCCCTTCCCACCTGCTCCAAAATCCAAAAGTGATGGAGTTTTCATGATTAACTTGGGTTCCTGCCATTCTATTGCTTCTTCCCAGCTCGATGGCTTAGTCAAATCTTTTTCAATAAGAGAATAGTCTGCATCATAACCTGCATCAACCAAAACTTGCCCGATGAGGGGTGTAACCAAACCATTTGTAACATCATACATTTTCTTATAATTCGAAATCATTAAGTTTGCATCTTCTGGCAAAACAAATTCACCGCTATTTTCTGACATTAGAGTGACTAATGAATCCTTTCGAAAACGGGAGTATGCGATATCAAAAAGCTTTATCCTATCCATTATTTCCAATAGCAAAAGAGCTTCTTCTTCAGAAGATAGCTCTTTTGCTATATCTATTTGCCAGCCAGTGCCGATCGCCTGAAACTCAAATTTGGTCATTTGGAAATTTTAACCTCACAAACCTTTATATAGCAGCTTGAACTTTGATCTTAGATACTGCATCGTTGAAGCCTTTTGGTGTCAGTGAAGAACCTGAAACTTTATCTAAGTATAAAGTACTAATGCTCTTACCAATCACCAATGGTTTGTAATTTGCTATAAATATAGCTTGAAACTCTTTAGATTGTGGTCGGATTGCGTTTGAAACGACATTTGAATCAGTTACAATTCCATTTTTTAATATCAAAGTAACTGTTATACTCTCCTCTCCTCCAGGAGTAAAATAATTACCTACTGCAGTGTATGTTCCATCTTTATATGCTTGATTGTTTACAGGGACAGTTGTAGTGGTGGTGGTAGTTGTAGTTGTTGGAACAGTTGTTGTGGTTTTAGTGCTTGTAGTTGTAGTTATTGTTGTGGTTTTGGGCGTATTACTTTTTAAAGTTGAAATAGGAGTTCCAGTTGTAACTTCTAGTGGAGTTTCAATTGTGTCTGAATCAGGAGTATCATTTTTTATATACTTAAATACTCCATATGAAGCTAGTAAAAGCACAACAGCAACAACTGATCCAGTTACCCAATAATTCGCTTTATTTTGATCCATAATCCAATATTTAATTGAAAATACTAAAACACTATTATATTACAGATCTAAACTCTTTCAAAGTTTACTTTTTCCACTTCTTTTGTGGCCCATTTTTCTTTACAGAAAATGCTTTTTCTAACTGTCCAGGCACTATACCGTTCTCTTGTAATATCTGTTTTAGTGTAGCGCCAGATTTTATCTCCTCATTGACTTTATCTACATCCAATCCCAAATGTGTAGCTAGAGCATTGATTTTTTTTGATGAGTTCCATCGGTGCATCATATGCATTCCTGTAGTCTGTGTCTGGGTGTCTGAGTATGGAACTGTTGCGTACTCAGTTGTATCCGCAGCTAGAGCTCGTCCTGTACCCATAAGGAGCATACCTGCCATCAATCCTGTGCTTGCTCCTGTCCACAATGTATTCTTCACTCTCTTATACTTGCTTGTGAATTTGTCGTTTTTCATTTTAAAGTTTTTATGTCTAATAACGCCACTATCTATATATACAACATAAAAACTCCTTTATTTCATTAATATTTATAACTAAGGTGTTACTGCATGCACTCCATAAGCATGAATTGCTCCGTTTACAACATCTCCCGCGATAAAAACCTTGTCTCCGAGAGAAAATCTATTTTGTATGTCTGCATTTATTGTAGCAATGACTTTAATAGTCTCGGAAAATCTAGGATCATTGTCGCTGTTTGTTATCATAAATTCATTACCTTCAATAGCAACTATAGTTCCAAGAAATAATCCGTCATGGGATTTACGCAAACCATCATATAAACCACCAGCAAATGGTAAGTTTTTACCTTCTGCTCTTCGCATCATGTTGTCGTGAAATGATGTAAAGTTTATAAGTGAACCTAATACAGTTATGAGAAGTAGAGATCCAGAAAATAAATAGATTATAGGACTATTATAACCAAACCTAAAACTCTTAAGTAACCAGTCTAAAAATAAAAGCAGAAGGATATCCAATCCTAAAAGTAACCAAGGAAAGACCATAAAGAACTCATATAGACCTCTTGTGCCAAAACCGATGAGAAAAAATTGCCCACCTTCACGCAAACTGAAAAGTATATAGCTAACCAGCAATGCAGAAAGCATAAAAGTTACAAAAGCAATAAAGATTAGCAAGGATACCTTAAGCACAAAATAGTATTTTGGCTTCATCGATAATTCTCCTGACTCTATTTTTCTTAGTACTAGATCTTTTAAATTATTATTTTGTTCTGTTGCATTGCTCATTTTATTTCTATTCCCATTTTCTTATATGTTTCTTTCAAAATTTCCTTCGCTCTCATTATTCTCACACCCACTGTTCCGATAGGAACACGAAGAATATCAGAGATTTCCTTATAACTCAGATCTTCAATGTAATAAAGGACCAACATTTCTCGATATTTTGGTTCAATTTCTCCTAAACCTTTATCTACTATCTCCTTTATTTCTTTCTGCTCGCGCTCCTTTTCGATAGGATCCTCGACCACTGTGTGAGATATCAAAGTATCGAAATCAAAAATATACAATGGTCCATTCGAAGACTTCTTGAGAGCATTCACATAAGTATTATGTGCAATTCTATATATCCAAGGAGAAAATCTCTGAGAAACATCAAAGCTTTGGATATTTTGATAGGTCTTAATAAAAACATCCTGAACTACGTCCTCAATATTATCCTCGCTGGCCAAAAATTTCCGTCCATAACGAAAAAGCTTCTGCTGATATCGCTCCATCAGAGTACCAAACTGCTCTCCATCTCCCTCTTGGACCAGCTTAGCTAATTGTTCGTCCGTGTAAGTAGATGGACTATTCATTACGTAATTATACACTTATACAACTTACGTTGTAAGTTATTACATTAATCAATATTAACTAACCTTAATTATCTGATTCCACTATCACAGGAAATATCAGAAACTAAATTTTCTCCAGATTTAACATCTACGAACACAGGGCTGCAACGAGGATAAATCGAAGTTGTTACTGCCTGAATTTCATACATTCCTGGTTTTAGCTGAATACTATAATTACCCAAGGAATCAGTTTTAGTGCTTTTATATACTGAAGTAGTGCCTTTTATAAAAACATTTATAGTGGTTGGATATGGTCTAGGAGCACATGCAGGGTCAGGAGGATTCCTTTCTACTGGACAAGTTGGACTAGTTGTAACTTGCCCTGTAACTGTTCCGTTTTGAAAAGTAGTAGTAACGGAATTAGTGACAGAAAAAATAAATCTATAATCTAAAGGAGTAGTGCTTTGAGTTTTTTCTGGAATGACTGATTGCAAGGTAATATTTTTGCCATCAAATATTACAGGTGTCCCATTAATCAAAGTCATATCTTTAAGATTGGAACCACTTTGTAGTCTTACAGTAAGCCTTACTCGTCCTGCCCAGACACACTGAACACCAGTTGCACATCTACTGTCTTCTACGACAGTCAGAGGAGTGATATATATGCCATTTATCAAAATCCTTTGATTTAGTTTTGTAGTATTTCCTGTTTTTAGATCTGGATTTGTGGTTGTAGATACTGAGACTGTAGGACATGCAGAAAATTGGCAATTAGGACCTGTCCTACCTACAGATGAACCGTCTGGACATATCATAGCTTCAGTAGTACAGGCAACAGGAATTGGAAGTCCCCGAGGAGTTTGCTGTGACCTATAAACTGCCAAGGTCGCTGTTGCGACAACAATAATGGTTCCTAATATTATATAAATTTTATTCATATGCACTTATATATTTAATTAAGACGTAAAGACTCTTGTAAGATTACGACTGAAATAACCTATGTTTGGCAAGTCTTAGATGTTGTGATGTTCAATAGAACCGTTCTCTATATTACTAATATCACTGTGAGTGGGTGCATCATGTTTCGCAAAATGAGTAAGTTCTTTTTGCTTACGTAACTCTTCCTCTAATTTTTTGTTGTCTTTTCTCAATCCTGAGACCGTCCAGCTATTTTTTATTGAACCAGGTAATAGAATAAGAAGTGTAATTAAGATTCCCGTTGTAATCGCAAGTAAAATTATTACAGCGAGTGAACCTTGCAAATGCCATGCAAAAAAACTAACTGTGACCATTACTATATTCTGAAGTGCAAATACAACAGCTATAGCTCCTAAAAGTAATCCAATAATGAAAAGTACAAACATATTTTTTTGTTATTGATAATCATGTTAATAATAACACAAATGGAATCTATTTCCTAGCATTTTTAACTAAATTTTAACAGTATATTCATTTGGAATAAAAGGATACTTAAAAAGAGCTGAAATTAATCAGCTCTTTTTAATCATATAGAAAATTATATGTAGATTATTTCTTCAACTTCATCGCATCGTCCTTTGAAAGGAACTTGAACATGTTGCCACCGCATTTAGTACACTTTCCCTTGGCAAAAAATCTATTGTTCTTTTCTTCTACCTTTACATCCTTCATCATCTGCATTGTAGGTTTATTGTTTGCGTCTCTGTCTTTCATGCACAATCCTTTTATTTCTGCCATATTATTAACGATATTTATTGATAATTGCTAATATCTTCATTATACAACGGACTTTTAACGAAAGATAGTACTTTGTTATTTAAAAAACACTTAAACTCTTTTGCCAAAAATTAGATCAGATTATGTTAACTTAGAAAAAAATAAGATTAAGTTATTAATATGGTCATCAAGTGTCACACCCAGTGACTCACATCCACGATTTATAACCTCTCTGTCGATCTTTGCGGCAAAACCTTTTTCACCTAACCGCTTCTTTATAGAACTTAATTTCATATCTCCATATGGTATTGGATTTATTTTTTTGTAAGCATAAAAAATTCCACTTATCTCGTCGCAAGCCATAAGTGCTGCTGCAAGTTTTGTATTTGGAAGGGTTGTAAATCCATGATAACCATAAGCGTGAGCTTCAACTGCATGTATCAAATCCTCAGAATAATCCATATCCCGAAACCATTGGAGGGACTCGGCGGGGTGAGTTTCAGGATGCTCATCAAAATCCACATCATGGAGTAAACCAGTTACAAACCAAAGCTCTTTGTCCTCCCCAAACTTCTCCGCATAGCCTTCCATCGCAGTGGCGACCATGTGAGCATGATAACGCTGATATTCATCCCTTACATGCTGAACCAGTAAAGCCTCTGACTCTTCTCTTGTAGGTATCTTCATTTTTAAATTATAGCAAAACTAACTGGTTATGGCTTCGGCTACTTCAAAACTTTATCAATACTAGGTCTTATTTGTTCATACCAAATTCCATAGCCTTCCGCACTAGGATGAAATTTATCTATAGCATAATACTTATTTATATCGGTTAGAAAAATGTCATCTTTTTTATCCTTGTATAAATCTACATACTTTATATTTTTGTACTTACCTACTTCTTCAATATATATCGAACGAACTTTTAACGTCCGATATGTATAAAATAGTGATAATGGCCAATGAAAAACAGGAGCTGACCCAACATTGCCTGATGTTAAAATAATAATATTGTCAGCAATGTTTTCAGATCTATCTAAAACCATCATAAGTTCTTTTCTAATTTCAGCATAAGGTGTTAATCCAACAATGTCGTTCGCACCTATCTGGATAAGCACTAAATCATAATGAGCATCTATCTTGTTTATCTTTTTTAATAATCCTTCAATTTTCAAACCATTTTCAGAAATATTTTGAATATCTGAATTTGGTAGATCAGAGGCCAACCTACCGGCTGTAGATTTTTTTGAATCGTTTGACCCAGTACCAACTCCAGTACTATCACCTACTACCAATATCTTTAAATTTACATTGTTTGGGTGCTGCTCAAATGCTTTTACAGCAAGTTTCATATCAGAATTAATTTTTTCTGCACGATATATTGGAAAAACCTCGTAAACTATAACTGTTATGGCCAAAATAAGTATTATATAAAACATTTTCATTTATATTTAATTAGAGTAATCATTAATTTACAACCATCCTTAACTTGTATTAAATCATGCATTCACTATAATTGAAACATGGATAATGATTACTCACAAAAATTTGTCGTTTTAGAAGAAAAAATAAACAAGATATATATTTCTGTAGAAAAAACTAGAAAATATTTCTTTTGGACAATGGTAATTACTTTAATTTTATTTATTTTACCTTTGATAGGGCTCGTATTTGTCATCCCTTCATTCATGTCAAACTACGTTGGAGACTTACAAAGCCTCAGTCAATAAGAATTAGTTGCGATTTTTAAATGTTATGAGGACTATCTCTGAGTTTGTACCAACACGAACAGGAGGTCCCCATGTCCCTACCCCACTGGAAGTATAAATTTGCATGTTTCTAAATTGTTTTAAACCATATGAATATCCTTTGTAAGTAGCTTGCGCAATATAACCTAGGGGCCAAATTTGTGCTCTATGAGTATGTCCTGATATTTGCAATGAAATACCTGCTTCTTCGGCGATTTCTAAATCCTTTGGTTCATGTTTCAAAAGAATAGATGGCTTTTGACGATCAATTACTAGCCTTGTAAGTATCTCCGCAAAATTTTCCTTTTTAACTGCGTTACTATAATCAACACCAACAATCTGAAGTCCTTCGAGATCTTTCATCTCATCCATTAGTACACTTACCCCACTTGCTTTAACTGCTGTAATGAATGCCTCACTGTGACCAGCCATCTCTTCATGGTTTCCTGTAATATAATACGTACCAAATATCGAGACAATATCTTTCAGAGATTCGCTTAATTTAATTAAGTCTGGCGCGCTAGTACCGTCGAAAAGATCTCCGCCAATAAATACAATGTGTGCTGAAAGTTCATTTACATTATTTACCACTTTTCTTAAGTAATTTTCACCATGAAGCTGTCCTAGGTGCAGATCACTTATCCAAACAGCTTTTCTGTTTTCCCATGCTGCAGGTAAATTTGGTAACATTACTTCTACTTCGCTTACAATGAGTCTCTTAGCATGAAAAATCCCATATGTTGTGGTTGCTAAAGCGATTAATATAAACAGCTCTCCAATACGACTTACAGAATAACCAGAAATACCAGCAAAGGCGCTGTAGACAACAGAAGCCATAAACAAATAACAAAAATAACCCATCCAAACTGCAGTGACAGAGTAATACAATCGTGTAAATCTATTATAATAATATCCACCAAAAATGATAGATAACACAAAACTTAAAGACAAAATGCTCAATCCAAGGGCTAAATAAAGCTTTGGGTAAAAAGAGATTATATTAAACATCAAAATCCAAGCTTGAAAAACAACAAAATTTCCGAGAAACAAAAAACTGAACACTATAGCCATAAAAACAAAAAATGATTGGCGTTTAGTCATTAGATTGAATTAGAAAATACATATAATCTTATTAATGTAGCATTTTTTAAACAAAAAAGAAGCTTTTTTAGCTTCTTTTTTTAATCAACTTATAAAGTTAATTATTGAAATCTTTTTGCTACCCATCCAAACAAACTGAATTCGTTTTCATTTGAATCCACAAATGTTTCTATTCGTGCTTCGTCATTTTCCATTACTTTTATTTCAGTTTCTAACTCAACCTTACTCTCTGCCTTAATTTTTTGCTTTGAAAGTACTTTTAATTTATTGATTCTGTTTCCAGTCTTTACCAATTCGCTTCGTAATAATGCTGTATTCTTGAAATCAGTTCCAATTAGAAATGTCTTGAAAGCACTTCTTTCTTCTATCTTACTCATTGCTTCTACTGTAGTGGAAGCTGAATCATTTTGTTCCTGAGCAATTACTCTAACTTGGCTACCTATTCCTCCCTCTCTACCTGCTACAGCGAGTAAACCTTTAACAAAAACCGATACTGCACTTCTGTGAGTAGATTCTGTGGTACTAGAAAGACCCATGTCTTCACCAGTTTCAGCTTTTGTATTTAATTCCATTTGTGAATCATTTTTACTTGTTTGAGCTGAAACATTCACACTACTTTCTAATGCTAATACAGGCGAATACATACCGGCTAATAATAATAATGCCGCACCTTGGAAAACAAATTTATTTTTAATCATATAAATATTATCTCACTTATTTATTTCCTTGTATAGGCTAGTTAATAACAGAAATTTAATTTTTGACCTTTTAATTAAAAAGTACCGTTTTCGTTATCTTGACCTATATAGCTTTATTACGTAGATTGAAACTAGAACACTCAAGTTCTTCGACATTGGAGGTAGTGTGCTTCAACGACACATTCCGGTTCTGGTGCTTACTGGCGGTCCTTGCGGAGGAAAAACTACAGTTCTGAGTTTCTTGCAACAAAAACTGACAGATCTAGGGTTTTACGTCATCACGGTGAGTGAAGCTGCAACGGAATTCATTCTTTCGGGACTCAAACCGGGAGTGTTGAAAATACCTGTTTTCCAGCGCCAGATCTTGAAGTACATCATCGAAAAAGAGAACAGATGGAAAACAGCAGCTGAACTCATGTTAATTGAGAAAATAGTTATAATCTGTGACCGTGGAGTCGCTGATGCAGCTGCTTACACTTCCCCACACGAATTTGACATGATGCTGGGAAATCTTGGCTACAACATCGTCGAGCTTCGAGACAAGCGCTATGACGCTGTGATCTTCCTTCGGTCGGTTGCAGTGGATGCTCCCGATGTTTACACATGTCTCAACAACAATGCGAGAAGAGAAAGTGTTGAAGAAGCATGCACACTCGATGCTCGAACACTGGAAGCTTGGACAGGTCATCCGCATTTGCGAGTGATCGATAACAGCACAGGTATCGAAGAAAAGTGTGCTCGTGTTCTACAGAGTGCTTGTCGTGTGCTTGGAATTCCTGCTCCACTGGAGATTGAGCGCAAGTATCTTGTCTCTCAATGCGACCTGAACTTGCTTCCAAGACCGGTTCAACAGGTAAACATTGTTCAGTACTACCTTCAAAGCGAGAAAGAAGGCGATGTGGAAAGAATCAGGGCACGCGGACAAAGTGGTGGACACACTTACTACCATACGATAAAGCAATTTGTCCGTCCTGGCGTACGAAACGAAGTCGAACGCCAGATCACGAGAGATGAGTACTTCACTTTTCTCAAGCGAGCTGATCCTTCTTTCGGAAAGATCGATAAGACAAGATACTGTTTTGTCTGGGAAAATCAGTACTTCGAACTCGATTCTTTCCGAAATCCTCCAGGTCTAACACTTCTCGAGCTGGAACTAACGGAAGAGCACGACAAGTTCACCTTGCCTGACTTCCTTCAGGGTTATCTAACTGATGTTACGGATGACCCTCAATTCAGTAACTATGAGATTGCAAGAAGGATTGCTTCATAAGATTCGGAAACGCCTTAGGCCTGCATTCGCAAGAGTGCAGGCCTATTTTTAATCACTTTTCTCAAATAAGAATTGTAAATATGTTTTTGCTTTAACAGAAAGTTTCTCAAAATAGATTTCTTTGAAACCGCAATCACTTAAAATATCCTCTACTTCTTTCTTTTGAAAATAGGTAAATAATCTAGGAGAGTCTTCTCCCATACTTAGCCGAATCTCCTCTCCTTCACCCTCAATTAATCCTAGACCAAAAATTCCTTTATCCTTAAGTACTCTCTTAATCTCATTTATTGCTACTTTTATTTCGTTCTTATGAATATGCAAAAGAGAGGTATATGCCCACACCCCGTCAAAACTTTTATCTTCAAATGGAAGGCTTAAAAAATTGCCCACTACAGAATCAAACCCTCGAGATTTACTTATCTTAACCATAGACTCTGAAGCATCAAGACATATAACATCTAAGGCATTATCTGTAAAAATCTTTGCATCTCTTCCAGAACCGCTTCCAATATCCAGAACTTTCCCTTTTACTAATTTAGTAAATTCATTAGTAAAAGGCGATGGGAACCTTTCCCAAAAATCGTCTGTTTCGAGAGTATATTCGTCAGCTTTATTATTATAAGTTTTTATTGTTGTTTCATCCATATAATTTAAAGTTAAACATAATCAGTCGATTATTTCGTTAGGCATTCCTTATATGTCTGAAAATTAGAATCTCCTTCGGTTATAAAAGCCGCAACACCTTTATTCCAAAATACTACTGATTCATCAGCGTTTGCATAACGTGCACCTGAACCAGATATAGTCTGAGGTAAATACAAACTTCCTAATTTTTTTGTATTTATATGGACAAAATTCTTATAAAATTCGGCATCAATGGATTTTCCGTCCGCACAAACAAATTTTGCTACTGAAATACTGTTCCCTAAAACAGACTTATTTTCATATTTTCTCCCAACTGCAAACCCAATAAAATATACAACTAAAAAAAGTAATATTGCTACAACCTGCGAAACTCGTGTGACTTGATTCCATTCTATTTTCATATTATTAAATTTACCTTATATAAAAGAAAACTGCCAACCTCTGGGGTTGGCAGTCCTTTGATGTGACAGTCGTATTTAGAAGGTGCTTGTTGGGTGGATGTCCTCGACCTTACCAGTCTCGACATTAACCAGCCGAGCTGTCCCCTTGGGAGTGTCGTAACTTTTTTGAATCTGGAATCCATGTTTCTTTCCCCAGATCGTAGGGAATTGGTCGATGAATTCCATGTGGGTAGAAAGAATGACGACATCGTGAGTCGACCCATTCTCTTCCAAAAGACGAAAGGTTTCTTCCACTTGCTCGGAATCGAGATTGTACCCTCCCGAAAAAAGGCACTCATGTTCTTCGAAGGTAATGCCACCAAGACCAGCTGCAAGAATCACCGAAGTTTCTTTTGCTCGAGTTGCAGTCGAAGATAGTAAAGCAATGGATGATTGATGAAGCTGGATGGCCAATGCCGTAGCCAACTCGGCCACTTGTCGCCGTCCTTCAGCCGTTAGGCTCTTTTCAGCGTATTTACCATGTCGCACAACAATAAGCTTTTTCAATGCCATATCATTTTCCTTTCTAAAACTACTTTAGTTAATTATGGTGCAGATGTCAATTTAAATATATTTTATCTTGTCTCTTTTATTCTTTATTTTTAAATAAAAAAACACCCTCGATGGCATCTTGTGCGTCGAAGGCGGTTCTAAGTTAGCCGAAGCTATCTTATTGTATAAAGATCTTTCGCGTAGATCAGGGGGTGGGTGATCCCGACACAATTTGTAAGTCTGGCTGTTACACCATTCTAACTTGTTGCTACGGTCTCCCCAGCTCCCTGATGCTAGCATCCATTGGCCGTTCTTTTGGAACTTCCTAAGATATCCTTTTTCTTCGTGTGGTTTAGAATTTCACCACTTAAGATCCCAGGATGGGAATTGACTTATCTAGCCTTCTGTTTGAGTCTTAAAACTCGATTGCGGTTATTTCCTGTCCGCGATCCAGACGACGTTTGCGTCTACCAGAACCTCTTTGGATTTGGAGGTTAGCCCAGTAGAAACAATGTTTCGTTAAGTCAATGTACTTAGGACTGCTCATTTCAGATAAACCTTTACGGTTCACCCTTCGAGAAGGATCACTCCTTCACTGAGTTATTGGCTTTTAACCTGAAAGTGGGAATTCCTCCCGCTTTCTAATCAGACAGTCTTTCAATACCTTTCTGATAACCACTCTATACCTAAAAAAATAAATGTCCACTGTACAAAGTGGATAAACTGTGGAGAAGAATAATACGGTTTTTAGATCAAAAAAACTTTAAATAACCATTTTCTTACTCGGTCCCAACTATATAGCAAACTCTTTGTAGCGGTTTGTAGTTCGAAATAAACACATCTTCTTTTTGTATTCCGTTTGGATATAAAACATTATATGTAACCTCAGCGGTATAACCAATCTGTGGAGTGTTGATACATTCTGGTTTGTCTGCTTCTCTTGTAGCTACATTTATATATTTAGTAGGTGGAAAATCAATCACGTTAGTTATATTTACGTCACTAGTGTTAGCCACTCGACCATCACTTGTTCCATATATTTCAAAAATTGCGTTTTTGTTTTCTGTTTTTCCGCGTATCACGATAGGTTTCAGTGTATCGTTTTTAAATTTCAAATCCGGACCAGGATCAGAATAGGTAGCATCAAGTCCTACGTCGTACTTCGCAACAGTAAACGTGTGATTGTGTCGTTCTGTGATTGGTAGACCAGCTTGGAGCAGACTTCGAAACAATACTGTCGATACTTGGCAGAGTCCACCACCGATACCAGTAGTTACCTCACCATTTAAAAAAACTTTTTGTTCAGTAAAACCGTCCTGGGCTCTTACAAGACCAAGAGATTTGGTAAATGAAAATTCCTCCCCTGGTTGTACCACCGTACCATTAATACGTGCGACACCAATCTCAATGTTTCGATGTCGTCCTACAGTACCACCTGCATATGACAAGGATGCACGCCCCAACAAGTCTGGAGCTGGAAGTTTTTCGGAAATTTTTACTGGTGTTGTAGTCGCATCCAGAACAGACTCTATTTTTGAGACAGAATTACTACGCAAAAAAATGTACAGTACCAATCCAAGTATTAAGAATGCCACAATAGAAGCGATGGTTACATTTCGAACCAACAACTTTCTTTTTTTGTGACGTGATGTCATGAAGTAAGTATACTATCAAATGTAAATTTTGGTTTGTTCCTCTAACCACATCCCTAAATTATTACAAACTTTTTTTATTATTTCTAAATCATCTGTCGGATTTAGCACAAGATACAAAGCTTCTTTCATTTCTGGTTCTTTTTCCGGATAATACTCAGAGAAAATTTTATAACTCGGATATAAGTCTCTGGTATACAATCCCGCACGTTCCATTGTTAATTCAATACCAGTTCGGATAAATCTTTTCATTATCCATGCACAAGTATTTTTTATACTTTCACTCTCATGTGGCTTTAAAATCCACTCATCAATATATTTTAAATTTTTTCCTAAAGAATACACGTGACCCAATGTTTCTTTGCCAACTTTTATTTTTGACATTGATTTATTAAGGTCATCACCATACAAACAGGCACTTTGTAAAATATAAAGTCTATTTTTATCTGCATCCTCTATTGGATTAACTTCTAATTCAATATCTTGAACAAAAGGATATTTGACTTGAAGTTCTTTATCACATGAACTTATCCAATCTTTGTCTATTTCCCTTTTTTGCAAAGAAACATATGCAAACGTATCTACATCTGATATGCCTTGAACTGCATTTCCTTTCCCCACTGATCCTCTAACATATACACTGTGTAACTTATCTTTGTATTGAACTTTGTATGCATTAACAATATCTTCTACAATAGGTTTCCATTCATCCTGGATTTTTTCTGGAGATGCAGGATTTGCGAGAAAGCCTTCTTTATCTTTTTCAAAGTATGACCCAATTTCTCGAATAGGTATTTCTTTATTATTCTCTAAATTTTCGGACATAATTTATTATGATTCTATAATTGCGTTTAACGCATCGAGACATTGTAGTAATTGTGTCCATCCACTTGAGCCATTTAGATGTCCACCATTTTCAACAACAACAAGATTTGCATTTAATTCTCTGGAAAAAGTTTTAGCATTATCTAATGGAACATTTGGATCATTGTCACCATGAATAACAGTAAAAGCATCGCATTTGGATTTTATAGTTTCAAAATCAAATGGTGTTTCCAAAAAACTATCTATTTTTCTATTATTATTCTTTTCTGAAGGTCCAGAAACAAGTATTGCACCTTTGATAGTAAATGCATCAGATTTTTCTAAGTATCGCAAAATTGCTGGAACACCAAGAGAATGTCCAACAAGGTATACGTCGTCGTTTTTATTTATTTCTACAAATCTAGAAATCTCCTCCACCCATTCTGAGCAAACTGGTTCAATTGGTTTAGGCATTGATAACGAACAAGCATAAATATCTTGCTTTTCGAGTTCAGCCATTAGCCAAGGTCTCCATCCCCCGTTTGGACTTCCTTGAAAACCATGAATGATGAAGACTTTTGGCATGGTGTTAAATACCTAATGCTTCTCCGTTAAGATTTTTCCGGCCTCATTTATAAAAGTAGAATCTCTTGTCACCATATAAGTTGCTTCATATACATTCATAGGGCTTTCTGATAATTTCTTTTTAGCTTCTTCAAAAGGTAGCCAAACTTGTACAAACCCTTCGCTAATTTCATTATCTGTTAATTCTGGAGTCTTTTTTTCACCAACAACTTTTGCTAAATAACAATAAGATATTTGCTTCAGATTTTGTTGTGATCTGTATTCAACAATCAAACCAATTTCTTTCCCCACATCAACATTTGATCCTATCTCTTCCAAGCATTCTCTTTTTAAGGCATCTATCTGATCTTCTCCAGAGTCTATGCCTCCACCAGGTAGTTTATAGTAATCATTTTTTGTTGCATGAAGTATTCCAACTAAATTGTCTTTATCAAAAACAATAGCTCTAACCGCTTCACGTTTTCTATATCCATTTGCCACTTCCTCAGTAACGTTTTCGTGATTAATGAGCTTAAGGTGTTGCATAATGATATTATATAAATTTATTACTTAGAATAAAGGGAATCTTTCCTTACAGGAACGGTACACCTTTTCTGTTTTACTTAGTAAAACTATCAAAGGTCTTCGATTCCCTACGCAGAGTCTCCCAGACTCTGCTGTCTCCCAATAAAGCTTAAGCTTTATTTTTGCTGGGAGACAGGGAATCGAACCCCGATTAAAGGCTTCAAAGGCCTCTGTCCTACCGTTAGACGATCTCCCAATATCTATTTAAAACAGCTTTCATATTAGCACTTTCTTCATTTTTTACAAAAAAAAGTGAGTGGCCCGAAGACCACTCACCAACATCAGAGAATCGATGTTTACGAAAAGATCGCGTAGATGTAGTACGGTGCCATCATGCCTGCAAGCATAACGGTACCGAACGTCAGAGCGCCAGCAAATCTTGTCGCTCCGTTTCTGTACATCACCCTCGCGATAAGTGCGGAAAGCACAATGAGCCCAACCGCATACCACGAGTAGAGGAACCATTCCCCTGCCACGAGCAGGTTGTAGTACGGTTCCACATATAGGGGCTTCAGATTGCCCAAGATGTACAGGATTACGAAGCTGACGCAGACGAGAAGTGTCATCATGGCAATCGGATGACGAACGAGCCATGGACGATCGTCGTAATGGGAACTCCTCGACTTCTGTTGTTGACCAATAATCCAGTAGTGGAAGGTCAACCAGATGCCGAAGATCGCCATGAGGTACTTCGTACCCCAGTAAACAAGCGGTAACGTCGCTGGTAATTCCATTTGTGGGCCCTCCAGAGCCTCTGAAAATTAGAATAGCTAAGAAATCTATTGCTGTCAAAACAAAGTTTATACAAATTTATTAATCATTCAATAATTTTTTTGTAATTTTTCTCATCTACATATAGTATAAAGAAGTATTAAAATTAACATTTTAAATCCAGGTTTCTAATAATTCATTAACTTATTAATAAAAATGAACGAATTTACTGCAAAGAAGTTAGGCGAGGTTTTGGCTTTCGCAAAAGTAGGCCAAGAAACTTTGGAAAAAGGTCAGTCTGCCCTATCGTCAGTTTTAGGTGAAGATGAAGTTGAAAAGATGACTTCTGCTTGTGAAGAACATCAGGAAGTTATCATGAGCTTAGCAAAAGCTGAAAACGTAGAAGAAGTAGTAACAAAGAAAATGGAAGCTACTAGCGAAAAGCTTCGAAAGATGCGAGACCTATATGTCGGTGAGCAATGGGACAATCCAACGGAGCTTCTTGAGTGGTCAGGATTTTTTGAAGGAGCGGCTTTGGTGCATTGGTCACTGGTCAAAGGAGCGGGAGAAGCAAAAAATGACCCAAAGCTTGTTGACCTTGCAAAGATTGGTTTTGACTTCCACCAGAAGTTTCTAGATAAAGCCACAACCTTGCTACACAACGTAGGAAAAACCAAAGGAATATAAAAATAAGTTAAAATAATTAAAATTAACTAATAAAAAAATGATTATAGTACACGACACTTTTGTTTGTAAACCAGGTAATGCGTCAAAATACGCTAAGATTTTTAAAGAAGTTATGGGTGGAGAAGAAAATGTTCTTAATGTGTTGACAGATATGACAGGGCAGTATCATCGAATAATAATGGTAAGCACTTATGAAAATCTCGCTGATTTTGAAAAATCATTTGAAAAGTATAATAATCCAACTCCAGAGATGACTGAAGCTATGAATAAAATGAAAGACTTTTCAGAAATGTATACAACGGGTTCAAGAGAGATCTTTAAGGTTTGGTAATAGAAGGACTCTTTTCTTTTTTTTAATTTATGGTATAGTTAAGAAAGAAAAGGAGTGAGTAAATGAGTGGAAACTTGAATATCGGATCAGTGAACGGACACATAGTTGGAAGGGTCTTGAAAGAGACAGTTCGACGAGCAGCGGTGGTCATCCGAAACGAAACGATGATCTTCGACGCGAGAACAAAGGAAAGCTACAGTGGGACGATGGACGATGTGTTCACGTCGGCAGATACGAAGGCACAAGCTCTCTACCTGCGTACCTTCGATGAATGCTTCCCTCTCTGTGGAGTCATCGGCGAGGAAAACAATCTTACGATCAAACCCGAAGAAGGGTGCACCGCGTATTTCACGGTAGACCCTTTGGATGGAACCAAAGCCTATGTCCGTCGGCAATCCCATGGAGTTGCAACAATGGTTGCACTCGTGGACAAAGGTGAAGTTCTGTCCGCCTATATCGGAGATATCAACACCGACGAAGTGTATGGTTTCCGACCTGGTTCGAATAAAGTTTTCCGGATCACGAGATTGGATTCATTCGAAGAATTACTTCCCGGCAAAACGCTTGGAAGTCTCAAGGAAGCCCACTGCCTACTTCGGGATCCTGTCGAGATATACAGTACTTCCACTCAGACCCTCGTCAAGAAGTTCAAAAACTACGAGGTTATGGGGTCATCTATCGGTACCTGGATGGCACGACTTTGGAAACAAGAGATTCCTGCTGTGCTCATTGAAGCAGGATGGGAAACCCCATGGGATTCAACACCCATAATCGGAATTTCCCAGAAACTTGGATATGTGTTCCTCCGTCCTGGAGGATTAGGTCTTCCTGGAGAGCGTGTGTGGAAAATATTTCAACCCAAGCTTGTCCAAAAAAAAGAACGACGGAATCACGATACGTTAGTTATCCACGCAAACAATCTACATCTTCTCTACTGATCTTTACCCTAAAGGGTCCGCAGCAATGCGGACCCTTTCTTATATTTATTTATACTCTTTTATTATTTTCACCAGTGCCAGTTCAAGTGGAAGCTGAGGAATATACGCCCCAGTTGTTTTTTCATAAGCAGTAAGAAGTTCTATCATAGTTTGAGAACTGAAACTTCCCTCTTTCTTAGAAAGTTTTTCCGCAAAGCTAAATTCTTTTTCAGATAGATCATTTTTTATTACAGATGGGGCGCCAAATCTTACAAGTAGCACAGCACGAGTTGTGTGTAATATAAGTTTTAGAAACACAGACATATCCACATTCTGGCTAGTAGCTTTTTTTACAGCTTCCAATCCTAGTGTTAAATCTTTTTCTGCAATAGCAGTTACAACATCATGAACCAATGTTATAGCTGGAGCTCCCGTCACCAATCTAACTTCATCTTCTGAAATTTTCTTATCTTTACTATAAGCTAGAATTTTTTGAATAATTCCTTGAGTGTCTCGAAAAGATCCATCCCCAAGAAGTGCCACCAATTCTGCAGAAGCCTCGTCAATAATATAACCTTCTTTTTTTGCAATATTTATAACAACTTTTTTCAAAACCTCTTGGCTAGGTTTTTTGAATGTATAAACTTCGCAACGTGAAAGAACTGTTTCCGGAATTTTGTGAGTTTCAGTAGTGGCCAGAATAAAAACAACATGAGCAGGTGGTTCTTCCAGAGTCTTTAATAATGCATTTGCTGCAGCCTTTGAAAGCATATGGACTTCGTCCAAGATATAAACTTTGTATTTTGATTCGAAAGGAAGAGTAAAAACTGATTCATTCAATGCTCGAATGTCATCGATGGAAGTATTTGATGCTGCATCTATTTCATAAATATCGTTCTTACTAGTTCCAATGGTGCTAGCAAAAATTCTAGCAACAGAAGTCTTTCCTGTTCCACGAGTCCCTGAAAAAAGATAAGCGTGAGAAATTTCACCAGATTTTGCTTCTGCTTCCAAGACTTTCACTATATGTTCTTGACCAATTACGTCTGCAAACTTTGCAGGTCGATATTTTCTATAGAGTGCTTCTGACATATTTAGAACTTTCATATTTGGTCGATTTCTTTGTCGGAGTTCAAAAAATAATTCTCATCTTATATCGTATAAGCCTCCAATTATTTTTCTTCTCCTCCTTGAACTCACCTCAAATCTGTAAGTTCTACTAGTATAACTTATAATTTTGAAAACAAAAAAACCGCTTGCATTGCAAGACGGATTCTGGCACCACCGAGCCAAAAATAGCTCGGTGGCTGAGTAGGTTCAGCTCAAACAGTCGGGATAGTCACTGTTTATGGAATTGCAATTGTTCGTCCAGTGTTCGCGCAAACATGGATCCTTCAATAGGAATCCCTCTTTTCCATTGTAGCTGAGTTCGAAGTTGTTTATTATCATTTGTTCCCAAGCCCTTAGAATATCTGATGATAATTGAGAAAGTCCGAAACTCTCACGAATGAGGTTGTGTCCTTTAAATGATATGTCCTCACACTCACAACAGATCTGAATGTGAATCGGTTTCACTTCGTTCTTATGTGCGGGTACGCGCATTATGACTCGTTTGCATTCCGGACAAACGACACATCGCTCAAACATATCGAGACCTCCAGATCAATTTGCTTTATCTGTTTAAACCATAACATATTGATGAAAAATTTTGAAAACAAAAAAACCGAGCTCAATGAGTCGGTATTCGTAACCACGGCAGGCAAAGCCTGCCGTGGTTAGATATTCTTACGCTCCGTCGTCTTCTGTTTTACTACGATAAG
Organism: Patescibacteria group bacterium; assembly: GCA_013816135.1. Lineage (GTDB taxonomy): Bacteria > Patescibacteriota > Minisyncoccia > Phycocordibacterales > DATDWN01 > C7867-006. The sequence goes on from JACDEV010000001.1 coordinate 41,481, forward strand.
GAGTCTCGTAATCAGAAGGAGTTGGATAAGATTGATAATCTACCAATTCGTTTACTTGACGTTCCAAACTATGGAGGATACGCCTTCTTACAAGGAAGCCGTATTCTTTCAAACTTGAATAAGGTAAAACATCCGCAGTCAGGTTTGGAGACCTTAGAAGTTCCACTCTGGAACATGCTCCGCAAACCCGAAGTCCGAAGAACTGTTGTTCAGTCTTGGTAGAAGTCTTGCCGCACTTTTTTCCACACCCTCGGCAGTAGACAGGTACCGTTCTAATCTCCATCCGACACCTCCGCGAACTTGAGGACAAAGAAACTTTCTCTTTTTAAACACTATCATAATTCTAGAAAAAAAAGCAATAAATAAAATATAAAAAACACCTGCCGTGATGGAAGATGTGTGTGCTTTACTGGCTCTCGCTCCAAGATGGAGCGAGAGCCAGTATGGAAGGTGCTGCGATCTACACTACTGGTAAAAATTGTATTTTTCCTAGCCCTACGGATTTGTACTTTTACATACCTCACCGCAGGGTCGATGAGCAGTTGGGAGCCTCCTTTTGTCCGATTTATTAGGTTCGGACAGGAATTACGCGTAATGTGGACATTGCCTCAACAGAGGGATGGCACATCAGGGCGTCTCTTTCTAAGTAGAACCCTATCACAGACCAATAATGTGTCAAATACTATTGTTTTAGATAATCTTCTACTATTTCTTCCACTTCTTTTGCATCTTTAGCTTCCATAAGTTTCATCCGTAGTTCCTTAGCACCATCCCATCCATTCACATAAGCCTTATAATGTTTTTTCATTATAGCAAAGCTTTTTTGAGGAAGTAATTCTTCAAAAAGTTTAGTGTGCTCTACCATCACTCTTAATCTATCGGGAATAGAGACTTCTTCTCTCTTTACTTCCCTACTAAAACACCAAGGGTTTCCAAAAATTGCTCGTCCAAGCATTACGCCATCACATCTAGTTTCTACAACTTTATTTTCCGCATCTACAAGATCTGTTACGTCCCCATTTCCAAAAATAAGAGTTTCACTTTTTTTTCCATTAGAATCAACAAAGTTATCACGTATTTCAACTGCTCTCTTTATATGTTCCCATCTGGCAGGAACAGAAGACATTTCTTTTCTAGTTCTCGCATGGATAGTTATTATTGCGGGATTTGTCTCAAGTAACACAGGAAGCCAAGTTTCAAGTTCATTTCTGTTATATCCGATACGAGTTTTCACACTTACCGGCAAATCTTTGCCATTTTTCTTTGCTCCTCGCATAGCTGCCAAAATAACTTCTTGGGAGTTCTTGAAGTTCTTTATATGGGCTGAGCCTGAACCTTGCTTTTCAATTGGCACTGCAGGACATCCCATATTCAAATCTATACCATCAAAACCAAGATCACATGCTAATTCCGCAGCTTTTTCTATCATCTCAGCTTTACCAGAAAAAAACTGGGCAACTATTGGTCGTTCTTCTTCGGTAAACGCTAAATCCTTTATCAAGTGATTATAACCTCCCAGAAAAAGTCCATCGGCAGAAACAAATTCTGTCCACATAACATCTGGCTTTCCATACTTGGCAATTATCCGCCGAAAAGCCGGATCTGTAACATCGGCCATAGGAGCTAGCACCATTATTGGTTTTTTTAAGTCTTTCCAAAAATTCATGAATTGACTATATTATATTTATTCTATATAAACAATTAAAGAGGAAACTAATCATATGAACAAACCGAAATTAACAGTCTTTGCATCGGGATCTAAAACAGGAGGCGGATCAGGTTTCGAAAACTTGGTTAAAGCTTCTCGTAACGGAATTCTAGATGCAGAAATACGTGTAGTTTCCAGCCGTGAAAATACAGGTGTTAAAAAGATCGCAGATGAGCTAGGAGTGCCGTTCACATATTCAGCAGGACCATGGACCAAAGAGACATATCAAGAACTCGCTAAGGGTTCAGACTTTGTCGCCCTCTCTGGGTGGCTGAAGCTAGTTACTGGTCTTGATCCTCGAACGACTTTCAATATCCATCCTGGACCTCTTCCTCGATTTGGTGGCGAGCGCATGTATGGGCATTATGTACACGAAGCCGTAATAGAAGCCTTCAATCGTGGTGAAATCACACACTCCGCAGTGACAATGCACTTCGTGACTGAGAAATTTGATGAAGGCCCAGTATTCTTTCGGAAAGCCATCGAGATTATCCCCGGCGATACTGCCGACAGCCTTAGTGCACGAGTTAACACTGTTGAGCATCTATACCAACCGATCGTTACGGATGCAGTTCTGAAGGGCAAAATTTGGTGGGATGGCAAGAACCCAGACTCACTACATTCGATCTATATATAGAAGAGTAGGTAAATCCGCGTTGAAAGACGCGGATTTCGTTTATTTCAATTTATAAAATAATTTATTACCGTAACGCATATCGATGTATTGTATAGGAAGGTCTGGAGTTGAACTTGCAACAAATACTTTTGATTTTAGAAGTGCAACTAGATTTTCCATTACTTTAGAAAGTGACTCTTTAGTATCAAAATAAATTTCTCCCCCTCCACGCAATACTAGTGAATACTCGCCTCCGCCTTTGGAAACAAGATAGATTGGATGCAAGGAAATTGAGCGAGTAAAATCAATGAATCTAGATATCTCACTAAATTCTGTACTAGAGGCTATATACTGTGAACCAATAGGACTGCTTGATGAAATTTCTCCATAATATTTGAAATAAGCATCTCCCGAAAAGTAAGGTGATTCTGCAAATATAGTGCTATTTTGATCTAAAAAATAACATTGCTCAGTTACAGAATTATTCGGTAAATTGTCACACCAAATAGCAAAGGGCTTTTTCTCAGTAATGACAATTGAAAGTGTGTGAAAATTCTTTGGAGAAATTTTTATGGTGTCAATTCTTTTGAATATATCTCTCAAATCATTCTCCAAATGTATTTTTGGATACCAAAAATAATTATTCTTGGGATACAGCCAAAAATATGATCCTCCCAAAAAATCCAAGGATTCTCTTTCAATTTCATTTGAAGTAAGAAGGATTCCACCCGACAGCTCGACTTTTGAAATCCTAAGTTTTTGACGATAAGAAATAAAAGAAGATAATCCTAGTATAAAAAAAATAACAACAAGAATAATGGTATACCTAATAAGCCTTTTATTTCGCTTTTTTTTTAAATACTCCTCACGTTGTGGAAGATTGTTAAATGACATAATAATTCTTTTAAAAACAGAACAAAACAAACAAAACTATTATCTATTTTTTAGATATGATAGTTTGTCCGCCCATATAAGGTTGTAGGACTTCTGGAATTTTTATTGAACCATCAGCTTGCTGATAATTCTCTACTATCATAATTAAGGGACGTCCGGATAAAGCCGTGTTGTTGAGTGAGTGAGCAAACTTCATTTTTCCATCGTCGTCTCTATATCGTATATTCAACCTTCGTGTCTGGAAGTCATGGAAATAAGAAGCAGAGCCGGTTTCCCTGTATGTATTTTCAGATGGCATCCAAACCTCAATATCATATTTTTTTACTTGGCCCAATCCTAAGTCTCCACCGCAGTTTACGACAACATGATAAGGCAATCCCAAAGCTTCAGTGATCTCTTCAGAATTCCTTTCTATTTCTTCATGATGCTTAACTGATTCAGCATGAGATGCTTCACAAAGAACCACTTGTTCAAATTTATAAAATTCATGGACCCTAAGAATGCCTTTCGTATCTTTTCCATGACTACCTGCTTCTCGTCTAAAAGCCGAAGAAAAAGCTAAAGTCTTTAGAGGTAAATCTTTCTTATCTACAACTTCATCCATGTAGTAGCCCATTGTTGCAACTTCGGCAGTACCTGATAAATATTCTCCGTCTTGAGTTTTATAAAGATCTTCTTCTCCTTGTGGAAGATAGCCTGTGCCCATAAGCAATTCTCTTTTTAATAAAGACGGTACTATCATTTGTGTCCAATCTTGTTTTCCCGCTTCAGAACCTGCACCTTTCTTATAAAAAAACTCTTGTACGAACTGCCATAAAGCAAACTGCAATCTTGCGCCATCCCCTTTCAAAAAATATCCACGGAAACCTGCGACTTTTGTACCTCGCTCAAGATCAAGCATATCCAAATCCTGCATCAGTTCTACATGATTCTTTGGAGTAAAATCAAATTTTGGAATTTCTCCCCAAACCTTTACTTCTTTATTATCTTTATCATCTATACCATCCGGAACTGACATATCGGGAATATTAGGAACAGCTACCATGAGTTTTTGCCACTGAAGCATGACATCCTTCAACTCTTCCTGTTCTTTTTGTAATTCCTCCTTCAATATTTTCATCTCAGCTATCATCTGAGATTTTTCAGCTTGATCTTCAGTTCTTACCATTTTCTCGCTGACCTCATTTTGTTCTGCCTTTTTTTTATCTGTGGAAAGTATGAGCTCACGTCTTCGGTCATCAATCTTTAGCAGTGCTTCAACATCAAAATCTATATGCTTCTTTACAGCTCCCGCAGAAATAAGATCTTTATTTTCTCGAATGAATTTAATATCCAACATAATATATATAGTATCAAAAGGTCACAGATATGAGAATAGCGGGACCTTCCGGGCCCGCTATGAATTCAAACATTTTAGTTTTTCTTTTTAGGTGGCCACGGCTCGCTGAACTTTCGAAGCTCAGAACTAAGCACCCATAACGGATTTCTTTCTCCACTCTGAAAGCTTACGACCTTGCGTGGATTCCGCCAACCTGAACACATTACTTTTTTATTTCTGAGTTGTCCGATTGAGAGCACTTCGCGACATTTCAGGGTATCCATCGGATGCACCATATCTTTACCTACGATGCAATAACAAGAAATATCCTTTTTCAATCTAACTTGTTCTCTCAATAGATTATCTCCTACTCTGCATGGGATTATTGTTGACCTCTTCCCATGCATTCGAACATTCAGATTGCAGGAAGTAGAAGACTGTGTGATGTGACGGAAAACAAAACGGAATAGCGTTATGTTTCTCCTTATTGTATGTCACTACTTCCACTCCCTGGATCTCTATGAGTTCACCTTCTCTTACCCAGTTTCCTGTCCTAACACAGTCTCCTTTGGGAGAACTCCAGAGATGTCTCACTTCTTTCTTCATTCGAACTAACTTCCTGAGCATATGCCCTCCGAAAGATACCTTACACTAATTTAACAAAATTTCAACAATCTAATCTGATACAATATATATGTATGGAAATAAAGGATTTATCAAAAAAAGAGTTTCCTTCTCTACTTAAAGAAATAAATGATCCACCGAAATCTCTTCGGATAATTGGAAATTTCCCAAAAACTGAAAAATATCTTTGTGTTGTAGGGTCTCGAAAGTATAGTGATTATGGACGGGCGGTTTGTGAAAAGTTGATTGAAGGTCTGTCGGGCTATTCCATAACAATAGTCTCTGGTCTAGCACTTGGTATTGATGCTATTGCCCATCGCGCTGCGCTAAAAGCAGGACTTCCAACTATTGCCGTTCCAGGTTCTGGACTTAGCGAAAAATCACTTTATCCAAAAACCAATGTTCTCTTAGCTAAAGAAATTGTTGAAAATGGCGGCGCATTAATATCAGAATTTCCCGATGATTTTCTACCTCGACCTTACAGCTTTCCACAAAGAAACAGAATAATGGCAGGTATGTGTCATGCAACTTTTATTATCGAAGCAGAACTTAAATCAGGAACTCTAATAACTTCAAAATATGCAATCGAATACAATAGAGATGTATTCACTGTTCCAAATTCTATATTTTCAAAAACTTCAGAAGGTCCTCACATGCTTTTAAGGCTAGGTGCGACACCAATAACACAATCAAGTGACATAATCAGCGCGCTTGGATTACAGGCGCATGATGATCTTTTTCAGAAGAAAAACTATTCAAACTGTTCGAGTGACGAGCATGAGATTATTAATATTTTAAATGAACCATTATCACGAGATGAGATTATCCGTCGACTAGGGAAACCTGTCTACGTAACACAGACAATATTAGCCACTATGGAAATCAAAAACCTTATAGAAGAAACTATGGGAGAGATCCACCTAAGGTAGTTGCTAAACAAATATTCTTTGATATTCTAAAAGTTGGAGGTAGCATGAAAACGATTGTTGTTATGACTTTGGTTCAGGTATTGGAAAGTATGGATGGAAAAAACCTCCAGCCTACACACAAATTCATTGAACCAGGGACAGTGATTAAGGTTGCTGATCCTGAAACATGTACATTCGAAGGACAAGATTGCATCGCTCTACATCTAGAAGGTCATTCTGGAAACTTCTATATTATTGAAAAAGACCTGGATGTAGCTCAAGGTGATGCGCCTAAAAGAAGAAAAAAAGATAAAATTAATTAAATAGCCTGGCGGGTTTCCCCGCCAGGCTATTATTTAATTTTAAACTCAAATTTGCAAAATAAATTTTTTGCGGTAATACTAGATGAGTTATGAAACTTTTAATTGTAGAATCTCCAGCAAAAGCAAAAACAATTTCAAAATATCTCGACGGAGAGTATGAAGTTGTTGCGTCCGTTGGACACATTCGCGATTTGCCGAAATCAAACAAGATAGCTATCGACATTGAATCCGGATTTGTTCCTCATTATGAAATCTCAAAAGGAAAGGAGAAAATTGTGGCAGATATAAAAAGTTTAGCAAAGAAAGCTACAGAAGTTTTACTTGCAACTGACCCTGACCGTGAAGGAGAAGCTATTGCTTGGCATATTGCCGAGGCAACAGGCCTCAAGCATCCAAAGCGAGTAGTCTTCCACGAAATTACCAAAGAAGCTGTCACAGAAGCAGTTAAACATCCAAGAGATATCGATGATAACTTGAAGCAAGCTCAGGAAGCCAGAAGAGTTCTAGACAGACTAGTAGGTTACGATTTATCAGGACTTATTTGGAAAAAGGTTCGTTATGGTCTATCAGCAGGAAGAGTTCAATCCCCTGCACTTCGAATAATCATGGAACGTGAAAGAGAAATACGAGCTTTCAAGAGCCATACCTTCTGGGTTATTTCTGCTGAAGTAGCAAAGGATAAAAAAATCAACTTCACAGTTGTCTGCGAAGAAGAACCTGTGGACGAAAAAGTTTTGAAACACATTGTTCTAGTTGCGGAAAAAGGAGGCCAAGATAAAAAGTGGAAAGTAAAAGATGTAAAAGAAACAGAAGTAAAAAAATCTCCGAAAGCTCCATTCATCACTTCAACTCTCCAACAGTCTGCCTCAAGCCGTTTAGGTTACGCTCCATCTAGAACTATGGGTATTGCTCAGAAACTATACGAATCTGGACACATTACTTATATGAGAACAGACTCAACAAATCTCAGTCAATTAGCTATTTCAGAAATATCTAAAGTTGTTGAAAAGAAATTTGGCAAAGATTTATTACAAATAAGAACTTATTCTGCAAAAAGTAAAAATGCACAAGAAGCCCACGAAGCAATTCGCCCTACTCATTTTGATATTGAGGAAGTCGGACTAAATGACGAACAAAAAAAACTCTACCAACTTATATGGAGAAGAGCTGTAAGTTCACAGATGAAAGATGCTCAGACTTTGAGGACAAAGATAACTGCTAATGTAGATGGAAATGATATTCCTGATTTTTCCATCACTGGTTCTCAAATAAAATTTCCAGGCTGGCTTATGGGAGACCCGGCTTCGAGAGGCGACGATGTTGAATTACCAAAGGTCAAAGTCGGCGAACAATTAGAACTAATTAAAGTTTCTTCAGAAGAAAAGCAGACCGAACCACCAACACGCTATTCTGAAGCTGGTCTCGTGAAGGAATTAGAAAAAAGAGGTATCGGACGTCCTTCAACTTATGCTTCTATAATCAAAACCATTGAAGACAGAGGTTATGTAGAAAAGATAAATAAAGCTCTAGTTCCAACAGACACAGGAGATGTAGTTTCGAGTTTCCTTGAAGCAAACTTTGCAGACTATATAAGTGACAGCTTCACTGCTGAGATGGAAGACAAATTAGACCTCATTGCTGAAGGTAAGGAAGAATATGTAAAAACTCTAAAGACATTTTATAAACCTTTCCTTGCGGAAGTGAAAAGCAAAGACAAGATGGATAAGGTTACAAATCTGGGAGATGCTGATCCAAAATTCAAATGTCCTACCTGCGGAAAAGATATGATAATCAAACTCTCCCGAAGTGGAAAATTTCTTTCATGCTCTAATTATCCTGATTGTGAAGGTGCACTTACAATGGAAGGAGTTGAGATAAAGAAAGATGAACCAATTGGTATGGATCCTGAAACAGGCCTGCCAATATTTCTTATGATCGGAAAGTACGGACCATATGTTCAACTTGGAGAAAGAGTGAAAGGTAAAGGTTCTAAAAAAGCCAAAAAGCCAAAAATGGCTAGTGTTCCAAAGACAAAAGATCTGACTTCTGTAACTCTTGAAGATGCTCTAACATATCTGACTTTGCCAAGAATACTCGGAGTTCATCCCGACACAGGCGAAAACATATCTGCAAATATAGGAATGTTCGGACCTTATGTTGTTCATCAAAAAGATTTCCGATCACTTAAAGAAGATGATGTTTATAAAATTGAACTTCCTAGAGCTCTTGAAATATTTTCCCAAGAAAAAAAGTCCCGTAGTAGAGGTCGTTATAGTGCCAAAGGCACGAAAAAATAATACCGACCTCACTACGGATTAATCCGGTAGTGTAGTTGGTATTAGCATTTGCGCAAGGTATTCCTTGTCATACCAACTTCTACTAGCGGAAAGCGTGGTTTTGCAAAGAAAAAGAAAGTTTAGTTGAATTTAGATAATAGAAAAGATCTCGACGTGTCGAGAGTTCGTGATACGCACGAGACCCTTTCCATATCGAGACCAAATGCCTCATTTTATTTGATGTAACCCAGAAGTTGTCTGTGTCCACACTTCATGCACTGGCGGATTTCAAGACCCTCCTTCTTGATGACATGAGCGAAGAGTGAGGAGCAGTTACCGCAAAGCTGAAATCGTCCAGAGGCTCTGCCTGCTGCGAAGACCACGAAGGTAATGATGAGAATTACGATCAACACGACGCCGACAACGAACTGTCCGTCCTGAGTCTGCAACATGTTGAGAAAACGGTAGACAGGGACCATGTGATCCTCCGCGCTATTAAAGCGCATTACTTACATCTTTTATAATTATACCAATCTATATAACTAAAGTCAATACCATATAAAAAGCTCTAGAATTGGGTTATAATCGAAAATATGAATGATATTAAAGAGATAACTTCCCTACTGCATGACCCCAGCCCAAGTGATATGGCGCTTATTTCAAAGGCTTATGATTTTGCAAAAAAAGCTCACGAGGGTCAGGACAGAAAAGCTGGAGATCCGTACTTCAATCACCTTTTTGCGACTGCAAAGAATATTGCAGAGCTTGGAATGGGTCCGACTACTATTTCGGCAGGTTTTCTTCATGACACAATAGAAGACACCAAAGCAACAGCTGAACAGATTGAAAATGAGTTTGGTAAAGAAATTCTATTTCTTGTGGAAGGTGTAACAAAACTAGGTAAAATCCGCTACCAAGGAAGTGCTAGGCACAATGAAAGTTTGAGAAAATTATTTGTAGCAATGTCCCAAGATATCCGAGTGTTGATAATAAAGCTATGTGACAGACTTCACAACATGCAGACTCTTGAGCATGTCGCAAAGGAAAAGCAAGTTCGTATCGCTACAGAAACACTGGAAATTTATGCACCGATTGCATATCGACTTGGAATTAGAAAATTAAATCGTGAACTTGAAGATCTAGCTTTCAAATATGTTTATCCAGAAGAATATAAGCAAGTAATTGATCTTCTGAATCAGCACAAAGGAACTGAATTGGAATATTTGGAAAAGTTCAATAAAAGTTTGAAAAAAGAGTTGGCAAAAGGAGAAGTTACTGACTTCCATACAGATTTCCGTATCAAAGGACTTTACAGTCTTCATAAAAAGCTAAAACGTAAAGAACTTGATATTGAAAATGTCCATGATATATCAGCTTTAAGAGTAGTCGTCCCAAACATAGCAGACTGCTATAAAGTATTAGGAATCATTCATAGCAACTGGAGACCTCTTCCTGGGCGCATAAAGGACTATATCGCCTTTCCAAAACCTAATGGATACAGATCTCTTCACACAACCATCTTTACCGGTGATGGAGGAATAATTGAAGTTCAAATTAAAACAGATGAAATGTATCGTGAAGCAGAATATGGAATCACTTCACATATTTCCTATAAACAAGTCCAGAATGATAATTCCAAAAAAACCAAACTTACTACTAATCCGAATTTGCAATGGGTAAAACAAATTTTACCAACAATGGAAAAATGGAATAACGACGACCCAATAAATTTAGGTAAAAAAATACCCAAAAGATCACTAAATCTTGAAGATGTTCCAAGCTGGGTAAAGGACCTTGTCGAGTATCAAAAAGAAGCCGGTGATGAGTTTTTGGATGACATCAAGACTGATTTCTTTGAAGAGAGGATTTTTGTATTTACACCTAAAGGAGATGTGATAGATCTACCAAAAGGCTCATCTATAATTGATTTCGCGTTTGCAATTCATACAGATATTGGTGGCCACATGGCCGGTGCAAAAGTAAATGGCAAATTTGTAACTATAAACACTATCCTAAAAAATGGTGATCGAGTAGAAATTGAAACTAAAAAAAATGCTAAACCTAGTGTTAAATGGCTGGAGCACTGCAAAACAACAATGGCGAAACGAAGAATAATTAGAGCTGTTGAGACTTTGAAAACAAAGTAGTTATATAGAAAAATTCTTTATTGAGTATATTTCTTCTTCAGAATTATCATCAGATTTAACTTGTTCAGGAGTCCGATCATCTAGATTGTTTAAATCTTCAACTGTCATCTCAGCAATCTTTGGATCTCGGACATAGTTGGGAATGTGTTCATTTATTGGAGCTATTGGGTTCGCCTCAATATGCCGATCTAACATCTGTGTAGGAGAAGCTGCTATTTTGTTTGATTTCAATAAATCTAGAATTACATGCAGATCATCTACTGAAAAATAATCGATCATGATCTTTCCCCCATTCTCTCTTTTCTCAATAGAAACTCGAGTACCGAGAGTTTCAGTAAGCTTCTCTTCCATTTCCTGTGTTTCAGGATCTAGTGTAGCTCCTTTCTTTCGTATCTTGTCATAAGCTATTCGACGGCCAATAGCTTCTGCCTCACGTACGGTCAACTTCTTAAACATTATTTCCTTAAACAAGGTTAGCTGTTCCTCGGGTCTGTCACCGAGCATCATCAAAGGTCTAGCATGACCTTCCGATATTTTCCCTAATGATAAGGCATCCAAGATTTCCGGTGGTAGTGCGAGAAGTCTAAGTGAGTTAGAAACATACTCGCGACTTTTTCCGACTTTCTTGGCAATCTCAATATGCTTAAAACCAAATTCTTCAGAAAGTCTCATGAAAGCGCGAGCTCTGTCGACAGGATTCAAATCCTCTCGCTGGATGTTTTCAATAATTGCTAGTTCTAACTTCATCAAGTCATTTGTCTCATCACCCACTTTGATCAGGACTGGTACCTGGCTTAAGCCTGCTAGTTTGGAAGCTCGTAGACGTCGCTCACCCGCAATTAATTCGTATTCCACAGACAAGCCACCATCTTCCTTTGGAACTTCCTTACGAGTAACCACAAGAGCTTGGAGAACTCCATACTGTCTTATCGAATCAGAAAGACTCTTTAGCTGAGTTTCATCAAAATCACGACGAGGCTGAAAGGGATTTGGAACTATCTTGTCGACGTCGATCCAAAAAATAGAATCATTGTAGAATTGGGACATAATTTTTATGTAAAACAATTTTATCATGGAAAGTTCAACAGCTCAAATATAGTGGCTTTTAACCATGTTATAATGCCCAAGATGAAAAAAGCCGAAACTACTGAAAAAGATAAAGACGATTTCAAAGTGGAAGGTGGTAGAAAACTTTCTGGAACGATCGAAACAAACACATCTAAAAATGGAGCTTTGGGACTCTTTTGTGCTTCCCTCTTAAATCGTAGTCAGACTATCCTTCACGGTATTCCAAGAATTGAAGAGATTTCCAGGATCATTGAAATCTTCGAAAGTATTGGCGTGAGTGTTGAATGGATAGAGAAAAATTCAGTACGTATTTCTCCACCTATAAAGTTTAGTTTAAATAAAATAGATAGCAGTGCATCTACGCGCATCAGATCAATACTTATGATGATAGGAGCTCTCATTCACTTTGAAAAAGAGTTTAAAATTCCACATGCTGGTGGGTGCAAGATGGGACAGCGGACAATTGCGGCTCACAGATATGGTCTGGAAGCTTTGGGAGTAAGCATCAATACTGAAGAATCTTTCTACGAAATAAAAAGTAGAGTTCTCAAAGCTAATAACATTGTGTTATACGAGGCCAGTGACACAGCTACGGAAAATCTTCTTATCGCCGCAGCCTTAATACCAGGAGTGACCACTTTTCGATTTACTCCTCCTAACTATCAAGTTCAGGAAGTCTGTTTCTTTTTAGAAAAATGCGGAGTAAAAATAGAAGGTATAGGCACAAGCACATTGATTGTCCACGGTGTAAAAGAAATAAATACTCCAATTGAGTATTACAACAGTGAAGATCCCGTGGAATCAATGATGTTTATCTCAGCAGCAATTATTACTAAATCTGATTTGAAAATTACTCGCTGCCCTATTGATTTCTTATCACTGGAATTACTAAAACTAGAAATAATGGGTTTGAAATATAAAAAATCTGAAATATATAAAGCAAAAAACGGAAGAACCGATCTGTGCGACCTTACTATTTATGACTCCAAACTAACAGCATTAGTAGACAAAATACATGCAGCAGCTTATCCAGGAATAAATTCTGATAATCTTCCTTTTTTTGTTCCAATTGCTACAACAGCAGAAGGTTCAACACTGATCCATGATTGGATGTGGGAAAATAGAGCAATTTATTTCACAGAACTAAACAAGCTTGGTGCAAACATTATTTTAGCTGATCAACATCGCGTTTTCGTAAATGGACCAACAGAGCTTAGAGCCAACGAAATCATCTGTCCTCCTGCTTTACGTCCAGCAATGATAGTTCTAGTTGCTATGCTAGGGAGCAAAGGTACATCTATACTTCGAAATGTATACTCAATAAAACGTGGCTACGAAAACATAGCAGAAAGACTGAATGCTATTGGGGCGGATATTACGATATTGTAAAACACCTACAACATTTCTGTTGTAGGTGTTTTATGAGTGACCAATTTAATTTATTTTCTTGGTATAGAACTCAAGAAAACCAATATCGAGTCAATTTCTAAGGCCTCTTTTAGTTATGCTTTCGCTTAATACGTTTGATTGCCTGAAGTTTACTTGTTTCTTTTGAATTAGAACGAGATACTGATTTTCTTGAACTCTTAAGGATTGGAGAAAATACCTTGTCTATATACTATCATAAGTGAAGAAATATGTCAAGCTTTTAATTTGATCTCATTAATTTTATTCCATATTCCTATGTCTCCTATTTTTTTATAAAGATCCACAGAATAAACAATAAATGTAAACGTTTCAGCAACATTAGTGAGTTCATCCTTAATTTCAGTAAATAGTTTATCAGCTATACCAGCAGAAATAGTCATGTGAGGATTGAAATCTGATATATTGTCATCATATTTAAGTAAAACACGACCTTTAAGAACAACAGAAGATGCTGAATTAATTTCTTTCAAGTAAATAATGGACTTAGAATTTGGTTTGAAATAAACTACATTACTATCATTTCTGTTTTCAAAATAACCAATCGAGTCTAGCGTAACTTCTTCCGATTTTAAACTAAATAATTCCTCAGATAGTTTTTTTATTATGATGTCTAAATCCTCAGTATGAAATGGAGGGTAGATAGTTATATGTGGCTCGATTGAAGAAATAAGCTTTTTATATATTTTTCTATATTCATCTACTTTTCTAGACACTTCATTGGGTGGTGTGATAGCTAAGAGGTACGAAATTTTATCCATAAATAAATCATATCATGAAGCCGGAGGTGAGAATCTTTCCCTCGACTCAAACTCTCGCCGTCGCTCATGTTTGGTCTGGGCACCAACTCGCGTTTTCGTTTTGCTAAACGAAAAATCGCTCCGTTGTTCAAGTCTCTCGCGCGAAACATGTTTCGCTCTCTAGCACAAACCAAAAACCGCTTTCGCGGTTTGTTTTGTGCCGGAGGAGAGACTTGAACTCTCAACCCTTGCGAGACGCGATTTTGAGTCGCGCGCGTATACCAATTCCGCCACTCCGGCATAAACAAAAGAATACCTTATATAAACAAAAAATCAAACATAAATTTTATAATCTTATCCGTATAATAGAGAAAGGTCGGCACGGATGCCGACCTTTTTTTATTTACTTTGAATTCTTCTTTCTTGCACGTTTTCTTTTTTTCCACGCCTTATTGCGTACTGTGGCGGGGAGAAGTTTCGTTTCTCTAAACAACAACTTCCTGACAGTAAGAGCCTCGTGGATATGGGTATTGCTAACTTTAATACCCATAAGCATTACTGGATCTCCCACTCGACTTAGACGGCTTTGATAAAGAACGTACTTTTCATCCTCCTCGATGATTTCGATTTCATACCCCAATGCAACAATCAAGGGAAAATGCGCTACACACAATCGCTTCGCCAAGTCCACATATCTGCTTGGAGACATCGTACGAACGAAACTCTCCGCAGCAATCCACACGGTGGCGCTTTGAGACTTCTGACCTCGACTGTAAGCTTTCCAAATACCGTTAAGTACTTGAATGAGAATCTTACGTCTAATCAGTTCTTCGGGTTGAAGCCGTAGTACTTCCCACTTTTTTATCTTTTTGAGAATCCCTTGTCTATCTTTCTTGGTCTTGATATCGAGCACAACACGTGACATCTTTGCCTCCTCATAGCAATTGCTCTATAACTGAATCCGTCGTATAGTCTGACAGACTTTATGAAAAATACAAGACTCCAAATTAAACCTAAGATATTGGTGATTTTAGGTCCAACTGCTTCTGGGAAAAGCGCACTCGCTGTAAATATTGCTAAAAAATATAATGGCGAGATTATTTCTGCTGATTCTAGACAAGTGTATATTGGTCTGGATATTGGAACAGGTAAAATAACAAAGAAAGAAATGATGGCTATTCCCCACTACATGCTCGACGTTGTCTCTCCAAAAAAAGTTTTTTCAGTTTCTGATTGGAAAAAACAAACAGAAAGAATCATTAAAGATATCCTTGCTAGAGGGAAACTACCTATTATATGTGGTGGAACTGGTTTTTATATTCAGTCTATTGTAGAGGGTATTATTCTTCCAGAAGTTTCAGCAAACAAGAAACTAAGAAAAACACTAGAGAGAGAAAGTTTATCTGAACTTTTAAATACACTGATCAGACTGGATCCAAAAAAAGCAAAAGAAATAGATACAAAAAATCCTGTAAGACTTATTCGTGCAATCGAGATTGCTACAGCTCTTGGCTCGGTTCCAAAGATTAAAAAAAATGAAGCCTATGATGTATTACAAATTGGTTTGAAGATTGAAGACAATGATCTCAAAAGAAGAATAAATAAAAGAATAACTTCTAGACTAAAATCCGGAATGATACAAGAAGTAAAATCTCTTCATAAACAAGGACTTTCTTGGAAGAGAATGAATGAACTAGGTCTTGAATACAAACTGCTCGCTACATACATTCAGGAAAAAACTACAAAAAAAGAATTGATAAAAAACTTAAACAATGAAATTTGGCACTATGCCAAAAGACAAATGACCTGGTTCAAGAGAGATAAGAATATAAAGTGGTACTCACCAATAAGCAAAAAAATAAATTCGGAAATTAAGGATTTTTTAAGTGTCTAAAAATTACAATTCAAATTAAATAAATATTGTGTTATTATGTTGCCCACGGGGGATTAGTTAAGTGGTATAACAGCGCTCTCCAAAAGCACTGTCGGGAGTTCGATTCTTCCATCCCCCGCAAAAATTACGGAGTAATTTTTTTCTGGGGGATGAGCAGAGCATGGGTATGCTCTGCGTGAAGAATCGAAGCCCGATTGAGATATTTTGTGAGCAATGCGATACAAAATATCCAATTGGGATACTGCTCCTGTAAGGAGAGATTCTTCTATGGAGACGGCGAGTTTTGAGTCGCGGAAGATTCTTCCATTTTTTGTTATAATTATGTTATATGAAAATTACTAAACTTGGACACTGTTGTTTATTAGTAGAAACTAAAGGAAAAAGAATCCTTACTGATCCAGGTAGTTATACTGTTGAAGCTCATTCTAAATTAGAAAATATTGATTTCATTCTTTTTACGCACGAGCATCAAGATCATTATCACGTTGATTCTCTAAAATTGATCATTCAAAATAATCCCCATGCAGTTGTTTTTTCTAACAGTTCAGTTAGTGAACTTCTAACTCAAGAAGGGATTCCACACACTAAAATAAGTCATGATGAAAGTTTTGATCTAGGAGGTATTCCAGTACTAGGTTTGGGAGAAAAGCACGCACAAATGCATAGTTCTATTCCAGTTTCTTCAAACCTAGGTTTTTATATAGATAAGAAACTTTGGTATCCGGGGGATGCATTTACAGATCCAGAGAGATCTGTAGAAGTATTAGCTCTTCCTGTATCTGGACCATGGATGAAAATTGGAGAAGCAATTGATTATGCACTTTTGATTCAACCAAAGAAAGCATTCCCTGTTCATGATGGTACACGATTTGGTTCTGCGCATGTTCTTCCCGGCAAAGTTCTTCCTCAACATGGAATAGAATTCGTTGTCATGGTTGAAGGTGATACTAAAGAATTTTAATAACAAAAAAGCGCTCTAGAGCGCTTTTTTGTTATTTCTTAGACTCTTTGAAACTAACTCGTTTTCTGAGTTTCTTGCTGTATTTCATAAGGTCGATTTTTCGCTCAACTTTCTTCTTATTCTTTGAAGTCCAGCGTACCTCCCCTGTTTCCTTATTTCTTAGTATGATCAATCGGTCTTGTGACATATGCGTTATTTAAGTAGATAGAGCATACCTAAATACGGGTAAAATTGCAAATCGAATGAAAAACGAAAGGCACCCGATGTTCTGGGTGCCTTATAATTTTAGAGACTATCTTCAGGTCCAATGATAGGAAGGCGATGACTCATCCGAAGCCATCGGGCAAACGTGATCCATGAACCATCGATTGAAACGTAGCTTTCCCTTTTAATTGAGAATCGGGCCAGGCTGTACCCACTTTCATCCTTAATCCCCAGTCCTTCGAATACTCCCCGAGCAATCTCGATTGCTGTATCACAGAATTGTTCTCTATGAGCAAGAACAAAGAACAATTTGAAGGTTGTGTCCGTCCATCTTTTTGTAGCTGGGAATTCGATGTGGACTCCAAACTCATTTGGCTTTTTTGAATTTCCAGAAGGATTGTTTAATCTTGCTTCAAGAAATTTCACAATTGCTTCTGAATTTGGAGGAATGTTCGGCCCACGTTGCCGTCGAATATCGAGAACTATTTCACCCTTGCGCTGGTCATGCTCTCCGTCTCTTGGTTGAGAGATAGCTTCCATTCTAAACAAGCCATGAACTTTTTCTTGAGCCTGGTAATCAATGACTTTTGAGTCAACCAAACCAAGATCCAAATTCCCATCCATAGACAAGCTAGTTGGAAGACCCATGCCGTAGCAATCCCAAGTTAAAGTAACTTTGTCCCAAATCTTCATCTGACTCTCCTTGTCGCTCATTATACCCACATGGGCGTCCAGTATTAGACTGGATCATTTAGGAGCGATCTAAGGTCAATATTATTTAAAATAGGTAAAAAAGGAAGACCTAGAGCTCAAAAACACATATTTCCTTTTACTGGAATAATGACTTGTGGTGAGTGTGGAGCAAGAGTTACAGCTTCAGAAAAAAAGAAGTTGAATAAAACCAGTGGGAAAATAGAAACTTACGTTTACTATCATTGTACAAAAAGAAAGAAGTATATAGATTGCAAAGCACAACCAGTTACTGTATCTAAGCTTGAAGATGACATTGTAAAAACAATAGAAACAAATCTGATTGATCCAGAGTTTTATAAACTAGGTTTAGAGACTTGGAAAGAAGTGCACGAACTGGAAACAGACCAAAGACAGAAAATATACGAGGCACAATTCAAAAATGTAGAAGAAACAGAAAAGAAATTGGATCGAGCACTTACATTTCTTTTTGATGGAACAGTTACAAAAGAACAATACAACATCCAAAAACAAGAATTAGAAAAATTACTAACAAGAGAAAAAGACAAACTCGCACAAACAGAAAAAAGAGCTACGAACTGGAGAGAACTTACTGAAAATGTTTTACACTTCTCTGCTTTAGCTGTAGAAGCGCTTAAACATGGAGATGTTCAGGTCCGGAGAGAGACACTGAGTAGTCTAGGTTGGAACCACAGGATAGAATCTAAAAAACTGTTTATAAACCTACATTCTTGGTTTACTGTTCTTAAAAAAGGTGAGGAAGAGCTTTTACCAGAAATAAAAGCGTTGGAACTGGAAAAAATCGTTGATAAGCAAAGACGGATGGAAGCTTTTGCCACCATCCGTCCTAGGTTGTGCGTCGGGAAGGATTCGAACCTTCGAAGCCCGAAGGCGCCAGATTTACAGTCTAGTGCGATTGACCACTCCGCCACCGACGCATTCTCGATACTCATTATTCCCTCATCTGCTTTGTTGCTGATTGTGCCCGCTTCCGCAGAGTAGTTTTCTACACTTTGGTCGCGGTACTCATCAGCGCCTCGCATCTGTGGGAATTCTGTGCTCGAGAAATACTTTAACACATTTTATTTAATTGAGAAACTATACTAAAGTTTTTTCGTGAACAAAGCTGTCTGAGACGAAGGAGCCATTCCTCCCTTTTTTAACAGTAAAATCAAATTCTCCATTTTTTATATCAACAGTTATTGAACCCCCTTTAGACAAACCTTTACTTACCATAAGCGAAGCAATAGAAGTTAGTATTTTAGTTTGGATTAAACGCTTTAGAGGCCTCGCTCCGTACTGAGGGCTATAACCTTCCTTACTTAAATGTTCAAAGACTGCATCAGACAAAATTAATTTGATTTCTTTTTGAGCCAAGCGATCTTTCACGATACCTACCTGTATCTTTACAATTTCCTTGATTGCTTCCCTGCTCAAAATATCGAAGACAATTATGTCATCTAAACGATTTAGAAATTCTGGCCTAAAATGATCTCGTAAAGCATCGAGAACTTTGGACTTAGCATCCTCATATCCGGCTTTTTCATTCCCAGAAGCAAAACCTATTTTTTCCATTTTATCTATATAGCGAGCACCGATGTTTGAAGTAAGGATGATGACAGTATTTCTGAAATTTACCAACCTGCCTTTTGCATCAGTTAATCTTCCATTATCCAGAACCTGAAGAAGAATGTTGAAAACTTCTGGGTGTGCTTTTTCAATTTCATCAAACAATATAACTGAATATGGTCGATGTCTGACCATCTCAGTAATAGTTCCACCTTCTTCGTGTCCAACATAACCTGGAGGAGCACCAATTATCTTTGATACGCTGTGCTTTTCCATAAATTCAGACATATCTATCCTAATGAGAGATTTATCATCATCAAATAAGAATTCTGCCAAAGCTTTGGTCAGTTCTGTTTTACCGACACCTGTTGGTCCAAGAAATAGAAATGAACCGATCGGACGGTTAGGGTCAGCAATACCAGCTCGTGAACGTTTGATAGTATCTGAAATCTTTTTCACAGCATCTACCTGGCCTACTATTCTTTTTCGGAGAACTTCTTCCATTCTGTTTAACTTTTCTGCTTCTTCTTCTAGCATTCTGGAAACAGGAACCCCTGTCCATTTGGATACGACTGTAGCGATATCGTTTTCAGTTATTTCTTCATTTAATATCCTTCGTGAACTCTGAAGTTTTTTTAATCTTTTTGCTTTGTTATCTAAATCTTTTTCGTAAGCAGGAATTTTGCCATATCGAATCTCTGCTGCTTTTGCTAATTCAGCCTTCGCTTCTGCTGTCTCTGCTTCCCGTCTCAACTCTTCTAACCTCTTTTTAATACCCTTAATATCGTTTACTGTTTCTTTTTCATTATTCCACTTAATCTCAATTTCTGAGGTTTGTTCTTTAAGATCTGCAATATTCTTGTCAATTTCCTTCAATCTGGTTTTAGATTTAGGATCTGTTTCCTTTTTAAATGCTTCATGCTCTATTTGGAGCTTTACAATCTTTGAATGAGCACTCTGAAGAACTGGAGGTTTATTTTCTAGAGCAATCTTCAAAAACGAAGCTGACTCATCTATCAGGTCTACTGCCTTATCAGGTAAAAATCTATCAGTGATATAACGACTAGAAAGATTGACTGCAGAAATAATTGCCTCATCAGTTATTCTGACACCATGATATAACTCATATTTTTCTTTCAAACCACGTAAAATAGTAACTGCATCATCTACGCTTGGCTCATTTACATAAACTGGCTGAAATCTTCTTGAAAGTGCTGGATCTTTTTCGATATGCTTTTGATACTCTTTCAAAGTAGTAGCACCAATTGCCCTAAGTTCACCTCTAGCTAAAGCTGGTTTAAGCATATTGGAAGCATCAAGTGATCCTTCTGCTGAGCCTGCTCCGACAATAGTATGTATCTCATCGACGAACAAAATAACTTTGCCGTCTGATCTTTCAATTTCCTTTAAGATATTTTTTAGTCTCTCTTCGAATTCTCCTCGGTACTTTGTTCCCGCAACCAAAAGTCCTAGATCAAGGGATACTAGTTCTTTATCTTTTAATGATTCAGGCACATCTCCCATCGACATTCGAATAGCTAAACCTTCAACGATTGCGGTTTTTCCCACGCCAGCTTCCCCAATAAGCATCGGATTATTTTTTGTCCGCCTTGAAAGAATCTGAATTATTCTAGAAATTTCATCATCGCGACCAATAACGGGGTCAAGTTTATTTTGCTGAGCGAGCTTTGTGAGGCTTCTAGTAAATTTTCCTAAAGCTTTGAATTTCTTCGGTGCATCAGGCTCAACTGTTTTTGTACTTCTAATATCCTCGATGACTCGCAGTACTGCATCTTTATCTATTTTAAATTTTGAAAGTAGGTCTTTGGCAGGACTTGGGATTTCCATAAGAGCCATGAACAAATGTTCAGTAGATACGAACTCATCATTTAAATGTGAAAGTTCTTTACCTGAAGCTTCAATTGTCTGAGCTAATTCAGGAGTGAGATAGATTTGATAAGATGCAGATAAAGTTTGTCCAGCTTCAGTGCCTTCAATAGCTTCCAAAAGTGAATCTGTCAGTAATATAGTATCAACTTCCAATCTGTCTAAAATTGATGTGACGATGCTTTCTTCCTGCAAAATAAGAGCTGTGAGTAAATGAAGTGGGTTTACATGATTCTGTCCGCGTTCAATAGCGAGCTCATGAGCTCGGCGGATGGCTTCTTTTGCTTTTGTTGTAAAGTGACTGAATGGAGGCATGTTTTGTATTTATACAATGTAATTTATAATTTTATTACGATTTCATCACGAATATAGACAATCCGGAAGAACAATATGCTTAATATATGTGAATTTTACTCTATATTTCACAAAAGTCAACATGAATTTTAATATTAATTTAATTCAAGAGAATGCTAATCTCTTTTTTCAAAATAGCTGAGAAAGTAAAGGCTTTTAGACCTTCTCCTGTGGTTTTAATACCTACAACATTTCCCGATAAGTCGAATAATGGACTGCCATGAATAAGATCCTTGCTTGGAAGATCTGTATCAATTGATGACAAATATTCTACAGTTGTACTACCAATTCCAGATTCTTTCATATCTAAAGAAACTATTCTACCTACAGAAACTGAATTTGTGACTAAACCTCCTAGACCAATAATAGTTTGACCTAATTTTGGTGGAATCTCAGTAATCACCGCTGGAACAAAAACGTAAGGCCCTTTAGGAGATTTTTCTTGACCAGCTCTAAACAAAATAAAAGTAGTTGATTTATTTTCACCTACTGGTGTAAGTGGTAATTCAGTTCCATCATTTGTAATTCCAATATATCCGTTTCCCGTAGTGTCGCCATTCCTATCTGCTGCAATTATTCCTTCTTTAGTTACCACCAACCCAATTCCATATGTCCTAGTTGTGAAATTTCCACCATCTTTTTCTTTTATTCTTACTATGCTGTTAATATTTTTCTTTATGGAATCTAAAATAAGATCCTCCTCCTTCAACACTACTGTTGTTGTGACTTTGTTATTACTTGTAGTCACAGTAGTAGTAGGTGTAGCAGGAGTAACTGTCTCGATAGTCTTTTCTACAATCCTATTAATATTTCTTGTCACTTCAAGTGGAGCTTCCTGTAAAAGAGAAACTGTAATGATTCCTGTAGCAATTGAAGTAACAAAGCTAATAAGCAAAACTAGAAGGACTAGTTGATTTTTATTTAAGTCTTCCATAGGCACATATTAACATAATTTATTTTATTATTTTTGAGAGTGCTTCAACTAATGCGTCAACATCAGATTTATTGGAATACTTTCCGAATGTAAATCTCAGGCTAGAGTTGGCACAATTAGGTTTACCTAAAGCATTAACAACATACGAGGATGAATCTTCTTTCAAAGTCCGACATGAGGATGAATAAGAAGCAGAAATTCCGCAAACATCCAGAGAAATAACAGCAAACTCAGAATCAATACTAGGAAAACATATATTTATATTGTTCGGTAATCTAAATTCTCTGGAACCATTAATTTTAGCTTTTGGAAATTTTTTTAATAATACATCTATTCCGTAATCTCGTATTGAAGTTAGTCTTTGGCTTTCTCCTAATCTATCATTATTTGCCAAACTTAATGCTTCTGCTAAACCAACGATAGCTTGTAGATTTTCCGTTCCGCTTCTAATTCCCTTCTCTTGTCCTCCTCCAAACAAAATAGGAAATATATTTGTTTCTGTTTTTGCATATAACAATCCAGAGCTTCGCGGACCATACATCTTTATTCCATCCAACGTTAAAAGATCAACACGAAGTTTCAAGACATCGATATCCAAGTAAACTGCAGCCTGACAGGCATCTGTATGAAAGTATGGTAATTCTGTATTTTTGTTTCGTTTGTATTCTTTAATTAATTTTCCAATTTGGTTTATTGGTTGGATAGTTCCAATCTCATTATTAGCATACATTACACTAACCAGAACCGTGTTATCTTTTATCGCTTTTATAATATCTTTCTCAGAAACAATTCCTTCTTCGGAAACTGGCACATAGGTTACTTCTCCTCCACGTCTCTCTATCTCTTTGCATATCTCCAGAATAGCGGGATGCTCAATTACGGTTGTTACTATATGAGGAATAAAATCATCTCTCTTGCAAGCTTCGAAGACTCCAAGTAAAGCGAGGTTGTTACCTTCAGTCCCTCCACTTGTAAAAATAATTTCGCTTTTTTGGCAATTCAAAATATTAGCAATCTTTTCTCTTGCCTCTTTGATTTTTTCTTTCACAACCAATGCTTCACTATAAAGCGCTGATGGATTTGCAAAATTTCCACCACTTGTGGATTCCTTCATAACTTTAAGTACCTGCTCATCTATCGGAGTAGTGGAAGCATAATCCAAAAAAATTCGTTTGTTTGGAGTTTTGTTTATTTTAAATGGGTTCGGAAAATTCATATCTGTATCATACTAATTATTTTGCAAAAAACAATAAAATATGCCATAATATCGAAATGATTTTTGATCCTATCTATATTTCATATGCACTTATTGGTGTTATGTTGATATTGGTAGGATGGATAATTAGGCTTGAAATAAAAATTTCTCATCTTTTAATTGGTAAGGATTCAAAGTCCTTAGAAGACTCAATTGTCTCTGCAGGGGAAAATCTAAAGAAATTAAACGATTTCCAAAGAGAAGCCATCATGCATTTCATGAACGTCGAAAAACGACTGAATCGCAGTATCCAAGCAGTTGAAACTATCCGCTTTAACCCTTTCAAAGGAACGGGTGAAGGCGGAAGCCAAAGCTTCTCAACTTCTTTTCTTTCAGAGGATGGTAATGGAGTTGTTATATCCAGTATTTATTCCAGAGAACGTGTAAGCGTCTTTTCAAAACCATTAAATAAATTTGAAAGTAAATTTGAACTGACTGAAGAAGAAAAAGAAGTTATTGTAAACTCAAAAAAAACTCTAGACTAAACGTCATGGACTTAAAAATTCACAATCATGGAAACAACAAATACCAACATGAAAGAAAGATCTCCTATTGTGGCCATAATGGGACATATAGACCATGGAAAATCTACTCTACTTTCTTATATAAGACACAGCACTGAACCTCTTAATGAAGCAGGAGGTATCACTCAACATATTTCAGCATATGAAGTTGAACATTTTGCTACTGATGGTAAAAAACATACGTTAACTTTCATAGATACTCCGGGACACGAAGCTTTTAGTGGAATAAGAAAACGAGGAGCAAAAGTGGCGGATGTAGCTATTTTGGTAGTTTCTGCAGAAGATGGAGTTAAACCACAAACTATTGAAGCACTCCATTCTATTACTGAAAGCAAGACTCCTTATATTGTCGCTATAAATAAGATAGATAAGCCTGGTATAGATATTGAAAGAACAAAGCAAAGCTTAGCTGAAAATCAGATATATGTGGAAGGTTATGGAGGCGATGTACCATTAGTTCTGATATCTGCAAAAACAGGTCAAGGAATTCCAGAACTTTTCGATATGATTATATTAGTCTCACAACTGGAATCACTTCAAGGAGACTCTAGTATTTCTGCAAACGGAATAGTTATAGAGAGTAATCGAGATGTAAAAAAAGGAATATCTGCAACATGCATAATCAAAAATGGAACTCTCACCAAAAGCATGTATATTACTTCAGGTTTATCATCTGCCCCAATAAGAATAATGGAAAATTATTTAGGTAAACAAATTGAAAATGCTACATTTTCTAGCCCTATAAAAATAATTGGTTGGGATAGTCTGCCAGAAGTTGGAAATGAGTTTAAATCTTTTAAATCCAGAGATGAAGCTAGAGAACAAATTGAAAAAGAAAAAGAGCTGAGAAGTTCAAATAAAGGAGAGAAGGAATCCATTGTAGACACGACCAACTCAATACCTGTCATTCTTAAAGCAGATACAGGAAGTAGTTTGGAAGCGATGATCTCAGAAATAAAGAAATTGACCACAGAAAGGATAAGTGCAAAGGTTATTTCGTCAGGTATAGGAACTATTTCTGAAAATGATGTCAGACTGGCCGATGGTAATGAAAAAGCAATAATAATTGGATTCAATGTGAAAGTTGACTCTCCTGCAAAAAACTTAGCAGACAGAAACGAGATTGAAATTCAGAAATTCGACATAATTTACAAAATGAATGAGTGGTTGAAGGAAGTGCTAGCAACACGTACACCAAAAATGAAAGTTGAAGAATCAACAGGCTTAGCTAAAATATTGAAGCTATTTAGTAAAGTAAAAGATAAGCAGATAATAGGTGGTCGAGTAGAAAAAGGTAGTATCGTAGTAGGATCCTTGGTAAAGATATCCAGACGTGATGTAGAGATTGGAGAAGGCAGGATTCGAGAACTCCAACAGCAGAAATCTGCTTGTACTGAAGTTAAAGAAGGTAAAGAATTTGGAGGACTTATAGTTGCAAATATTGAAATTGCTGCGGGTGATAAAATCGAGAGCTTTATAACTATCGAAAAATAATATGAGCAATCGTAATGAAAAAATAGAAGAAATACTTCACGATTTAGGAGCTCGTTTCTTACTCTTAAATGGAAACACCTCATCACTTTTGACTGTTACGCGAGTAGAGTTAACAAGGGATGGAAAACGTGCTACTATTTTCTTTACGGTATTTCCCGAGACTTTTGAGAAAACCGCTCTAGAATTTGCTAAACGCAAAAGGAGCGAATTCAAGGAATTTGTTAAGGATAATTCAAAATTAGGCAGAATACCTCAGCTTGATTTTGAAATAGATACTGGAGAAAAGAATCGTCAGAAAATTGACTCTCTTCTAAACGAAAGCTAATATTCAGGGCCTGGTCGCCAAGTGGTAAGGCAAAGATCTGCAAAATCTTTATACGGCGGTTCGATTCCGCCTCAGGCCTCCAGGAAAAAAGTGTACTTTGCCCGGGTGGCGGAATTGGTATACGCGTTCGACTTAAAATCGAATCTCGAAAGAGGTATGGGTTCGACTCCCATCCTGGGCACAGAAAAACTGTTTTAAATAGTTTTTCGTTTGCTAGAGTTTTAGAAATATATTTGCACCCATAACTCAGCTGGTAGAGTAGCTCCCTCTTAAGGAGAATGTCGTTGGTTCGACTCCAACTGGGTGCACAAGTCAAAAAATTCTAAACTGCTTTAGAATTTTTCGGACTTGTGCAAGCCGGAAGTATGTTTGCGAGTACGCAAACAACTGAGGCGGGGTCGAGGAAATTTCAATTCGACGGAATTGAAATTATCCTTGACCACAAGTGCACGCTAATGTATTTACATTTGGGCAAGTGGCGGAATTGGTATACGCGCTAGTCTTAGGAACTAGTTCCTCACGGATTGGGAGTTCGAGTCTCCCCTTGCCCACAATTAAAAAACACCTTTACCGGTGTTTTTTAATTGTGGGCAAGAGCAAAGCGATGCTTTGCGCGGGAGACTCGAACAACGGAGCGACTCTTGTTTTAGCAAAAACAAGACGCGAGTTGGTGTCCAGACCATAATTTTCTGACGAGAAAATTATGAGTCGCGGACGAGTCTCATTCAATATCCAAACACGGGTACTGATCCTGTAAGGATCGAGTCTCCCTCTGAGTTCATGAAAAGTGAGAGTTGTGACCGAGTCTCCCTTTTCCCACCTGTTGACACTCTATTTTTACAGTTGTATTATCGAGCACAGAGGTACAGATGAAAATAATTTTGACGAAAAGAAGTCACGATTGGCATGCTTGCCTTGATGGAAACACCGTCATTTGGGGGTGTGGAGAATCACCCAAAGAGGCTATTGGAGACCTGATATACTCGCATCAAGCTATGTTTCCAATCTTGGTCGTCAATCAAGAACAAACATCTGAACCATTTGCTCACAATCGAGTGGAGCTACCTGGAGGCAAAGTGGTTATGATGACTGACCAGGAGTTTTCTGCAGACTGCAATAGGTAAAGAAGTAACCACGCCCGCTCGACAGCACTACCCGTGCAGTCGCGCGGGTTTTGCTTTGAATTCCCAAAAATGGAAAATTCTGATCGAGTCTCTTTTTGAATTTCGAGATTATCTCCCCTCCTAATATGCAAATATAAGTTAATATGTATAATGAAAACAGAAAGGAGCTCTTGTGGTTAACAAATCTCAACGAAACGACCCTCGTTTCTGGAAAAAGTGGCACAACGCTGGTGCTGTCTTCGGGAAAATGACTCGCGAAACCCTTGAGCAAATGTTTAATCGCAAGATTGCTCAGCGTATTGGGGTTTCCATCGAAGAAGTTCGATTAAACATGGTCCAGTGCTCATGCTGTTGGACTCCTGAATTCAGAGCTCGAATGAGGAAAGCTATCATAGAGGTTGGGGGTGACCCTAGCTCTGTCCATGATCCTCTATTCTAACCCACTCCATAACGACAGACCCGCTCGACAGCACTACCCGTGCATCGCGCGGGTTTTGCTTTATTTAATTTACCTTCTCCCACCCAATTACTGGATGTAGTTCCCACCAACGATGGGCAATATCATATCTAGTTACACCCCATATCTTTATTTTATCTCCTGAAATTGGAAGTGTTAATGGATATTCAGGTATTATTTCTGTAACCAGAGTACCTGATTTACTTTTAATATTTATATGTACATCTCCATCTTGAGCAGAAACAACATCTGTTACTGTACCTTCCAAACTTGCTCGAGGCCCAGCATACAATCCGCTATTTAAAATTCCTATGTCGATTAAAGGATAATTAGCGGTCTCTTTTGCCAACATTTGCCGTCGCATGAAAAAACCATAAACAGGTGTTATGAATTGTGGATTATATAAGGTGTAGTTTAGGAAAAAATCAAATGCCACAAAGGCAAAAATAATTAAAAATATTTTAGCGAATTTTATTTTCACAGATTTATTATATCATTTTTTAAAACTGGGTTGATTGACAATAACCAGCTTGAATAGTATTTTTCACCTAGAGGAGGATGGAATGAGAAAACCTATCAAACTCGACATCCTTCAATGGATAAGAGTGCAGAGAAAATATCTACCACCATTACGGCTGGGGGTAATTTCACTTCGAATTGACCGAAGTTGGACTGAAATTTCTCAGTATGGAATGAAATATTTGGCGACTGAGTTGATTGTTCGATGGCCAAGGTTCCTAATGATAAGATTAGATTTAGCTAATTATCATGTAGGAGGTTTCCTTGAGCCACACATCGATCCAACTTTCGAAGAAGTGCGCCAATACAATTCTATATTAGTCCTAAAAAGTCCTGAAGTAGGTGGCGAATTGATTTCGGAAAAGTTTGTCTATAACAGTAAGTACTTGAAGATCATCGAGCCAAATAGATATCAGCACGAAGTTACTAAAATCACGCAAGGCGAAAGACTTGTGTTGAATCTAAGCCTCCGTTTTTCTTTTGAAAAGCTTCCTTCTCCCCCGTTCTGAAAAACCAAGACCGCTCGCCTTAAAAGCCAGCGGTCTTCTTCATGAGAATTTTAGTATATATATGTTATAAAAAATAAAGAATTGTTCCATTTTTAGGAGGTTGTGTGAACAGGATTTACATGTTTTTGATGGTAATTGCAACTGTTTTGCTTTGGTCTTGTGGCACAGGAAGTAATCCAGTAGAACCAAGCAGGGAAAGTGATGTAATCTTTTCAGATGGTTTCAGTACTTACAGTAATGGATTAATTACCAATGAATTTGCATATTGGAATCCAAACAATCCAAATGCAAAACATTCGATTATTTGGGAACTTACAAGTGGCTCACTTTTTGCTCAAAATGGTGAAGGATGGACTGGAATTCCTGACAATATAGGTCCTAATGCATTGTCTACAAACGGAACGAACTCTGCTGTCTTTCGTCTAACTACAAAAAGAAGTGACTTCAGAGATGTTTCTGTAAGTTTTTCTTTGCTCAATCAAAACTTAGTAGAAACCTCCATAACTCCACAGAGTAGTGTAGACGGCGTTCATTTCTTTCTACGCTACCAAAGTGAGGAAAATCTTTATTACGCCAGTATAAATCGAAGAGATAATACGGCAGTGATAAAGAAAAAAATCCCGGGTGGAATCTCAAATGGTGGAACCTATTACGAGTTGAGTTCTTACGTAAGTCACACGGTTCCGTATGGAAGTTGGCAAAATGTAACCTCAACAATAAAGAACAACACTGACGGATCAGTATCAATTGAACTTTATTCTGAAGGCCAACTGGTAGTCCAAGCTAATGATAAAGGGAATGTAGGAGGACCACCAATACTAAACGCAGGAAAGTTGGGTATTAGGGGTGACAACGCAAACCTAAAGTTCAAGAACTTTGTTGTAAAGTCATTCTAACTTTTAAAAGGCTGGTAACAGCCTTTTGCTTTTATCCATTTGCCACATTAACCAACCACTAGTATTCTTAATAATATGCAAACATATAAAGATACGCTTAGCTGGCAGGCGCTTGGAAGAATAGTGATTACAGCTGCTTTGGTGTTACTAGCTTGGAAATCAGTTGAAGCTATTGTCCTAATTCTAATCTCACTTGTTCTGAGTGTGGCTATGTACCCTATTGTGGAAAAATTTCATAAAAAAATGCCACTCCTACCAGCTACTATCTTGGTGCTATTACTTTTACTTATTCCTCTTATAGGACTCATCGTATATATAGTAATGAATCTAACTTCTCAATTTCCACAAATAGTAGAAGCTGTAAATTCTATACTCCACAGTTCTCGATTTCTTTCTAGTTTAACTGGAAATATAGATATCTCAACTTATCTGCAAAATTATTCTGGATTACTTCTGAGCTCAACAAAAAATATTGCTATAACAGCCACGGAAGTTTTGACTGTCTTTTTTCTTTCATTCTACCTTATATACGACTACAAAATCCTTTTTAATTTATTTTTAAATTTCTTTTCTAATGATGAAAAGAAAAAAGTGACTGAAGTCTTGTCCGAAGTTGCTAGAGTAACGGGCTTATATGTCAGAGGAAATGTTTTGATATCAATTATTTCCGGAGTAGTTATTTATATTGGCTTACTTTTGCTTCATATTCCTTTTGCTCTTCCACTTGCCTTATTTACTGCAGTACTTGATCTTCTCCCTTTGGTTGGACCTACAATAGGAAGTTTGCCAGCTATTCTTATCGGTTTTGCGATATCTCCATTTCAAGGATTTTTAGTAATTATCCTATATTTTACTTATCAGCAACTGGAGAATGTCTTTATCAGTCCTGTAATATATAATCAGGCATTAAATCTTTCTCCTGCATTAACCTTCCTTGCAGTGGTAATAGGTGGCACAGTATTCGGTATCATTGGTGCACTTTTTGCTTTACCTGTTGCGGCGAGCATTCCTGTCTTAATGAAATATAAGGAAGAGTATACGCAAAGGCATCAAGAAGTTTCTAATTAATAAAAATGACAAACTCAGAACAAGATGGAGAGCAGATATTTTTGCTCGAAGCTTTGCGCAAATTCAAACAAATTGGTTCCATACTTCCTAGCAGTAAATATCTTGGAAAAAGTATGGCTAAGTTTGTTTCAGGAAAAGAAGGATTTGTAGTTGTGGAGCTTGGCGCAGGTACTGGAGTAATCACAAAAGAAATTCTAAAAAAACTTTCTAAAACTGGAAGGCTTATTGCTTTTGAGAACAACAAAGATCTCGCTGAATACCTCCGACAAAACATAATGGACCCAAGACTAATAGTTTTGGAAAAAAATGTCTTGTCTATGAAAAAATATCTTAACGATCTTGGGTATAGCAAAGTGGATTGTATTATTTCCGGACTACCACTAGGAACTATAAAAAAATCTGATAGAACGAAGATACTAGAAACTATACAAAAACTACTAAAGAAAGATGGAGCTTACATCCAATTTCAATATTTTCTTTCTTCCCTTTCTATGATAAAAAAACACTTTAGCCGGACAAAGATAAAGAATTATGAGCTTCGAAATTTTCCACCAGCTTTTGTCTATGAGTGCAAGAAATAGCATTGACTTTTTCACTTTTTTATGATACTAATTTGGGCAGAGCTGAAGTTTGCCAAGAGGTAAACAGCATACGTTCATTGACGTTTCTAGATGTTAAAAGGAAAAGTATGAAAGAATTTGAAAGAGGTTTTGCACTAATAGTATTAGTACTATTAGGCTCCGTCTGGTATTCAATGGGATTTCTGGGGGTACTGGTAATCTTGGTTCTTATTTCCGGTTTAATTGCTTCTTGTGTCTTTGCTGCGTGGCAAATGGCAAAAGCAGACATTCTATTCACATTTATCGGCATCGGTGAAATCAAAATGGTGGATAGAGGTGTCGGCAACTTCTGGAAGATTTTGGCTAATTTGCCAGGTCATCATGTTGAAGGCGAAAAAATCGTTGAAGATAGTAAAGAAGAACATACAAAAAGTTATCTGGAAAAACGTTATGGTCTTTACTTTATCGGCTTCTCGCCGGCAAAGCTTCATGAATTTGAGTTTGTTCATGAAAGGATCAATCCGGACATCAAAAAAGGTATGCCTCCAGACGAGTGGATCAAAAGGGATGATCATGCACAGAAAACCACCACTCTGCTCTGGGAGATTCCACATTGGTATTTGGTCTCCGGGGTAGAATTCCATGATCAAATGAGTGGTGAACTACTCTTCAATTGCATGTCACGAGTCACTAGACCTGTAGTTGCTATCTACCTTCGTAGAGGGCAATTCATCGACTATTCTGCACAATATGTAAACGGTGCAGTAATTGATTCTGTAAGAAATGAGAATTTTTCTGATCTTCAAGGTCTCCAGAAAATGGAGAGTGCAATTAAGGAAGAAGGAGGGAAAACACCTCTTTCAGAGGAAATTGTATCGAAGGTCAACGTGCTTCTTGAAGACGCTGTTGGTCTGAAGATGCAATGGGGATTTATTTCCCAGTACGATGCATCTGATAAGTCTGACCAGAAAGCGCTTGAAGCTAGAAAGGTAGCTCAATTAGAGGGTGAAGCTAAGATTGAGACAGCTAAGCAAGCTGTTGCAATCTCTAAGCAAACCGCAAAACAAACCAACATTGAAGCGAAAGCTCAGCTTAAAGCTGACGAGATCAAGTCTAAGGGACAAATGTCAGGGCTAGAAGCTGCACTCAACATCATCAAGGAAAGATTCCCAGATATTGACCCATCAGAAGCTCTACAAAGAGCAACTGAACTTGCAGTCGCAACAAAAATGTCTCACCCACAATCTCCAGTAACAGTACTGGGAGCAAGTGTGAGTATTGGTGTTAAAACTGCGGAGAAAAAGTAATGTTTAAATACATTGCTGGAACTATTTTTGGGTTAATCATCATTGCTGTATGTGTTGGTCTATGGGCTAAATCACTAAATCCATCACTTCCTCCGGACTCACTTGAGGATTCACCTGAAGCTATTAAGTGGAGACAAAAGTACTGGAAAAAACATGATTGGATACCGATTCTTGTCTTTCTACTCATGTTGCATGCAATGGCCTGGATGACTTGGCCCAATTCTTGGATGTCGATTTGGCAAGAGAGCGGTAAATTTTCTCTAACCAAAACAATAATGATCCTAGCTTTCCACGCTTTTGCGATCATTTTCTTCGACATACTACCAGAAAAAAAAGACAGTCCATGGAAATACCTCGTTGCAAGGATAGGTGTGGGACTCTGCTTTATCGGATTTTTGATAGTAATCGGGGCTCTTCCGTGGTTTGGTGAAAAATACTGGGAAGAGAAGGAGAAGGCTGAAATGGTAAGGGTTGCTTTAACTGAGGCGATTCGTATCGAACAGCAAAAACCTTTTGAAGTAACCGCTCCTGCTTATTATATCTTGAGTGAAAGAATCCTGACTCCAGAATATACAGAAGTAACTACTTCAGGTCCGATTTACGTCGTTACTGACAGGGGTGACTGGATAGAGTATGAAAACAACCTAACTGAAAAGACTATTCTTCCTTACTACACTGCTGGAATGAGATTCACATCTAGAACGTTTGAAAATGAAGGAGAACATAAAAATGTTACGGTCATTGTAAAAAGACCCTAACTACTATGAAAAACCGCGCTTATCCCTAAAGATGAGCGCGGTTTTCACTTTTGTTTATTTTTGATTATAAATTCAAATATTGCTGAGAAATTGGTTCATCGTTTAAATTAATACCAAACGAATACAGAACAAATTTTATAAGACCATATACAGAAAACATCACAAACATGCCAACTAATCCCCATAAAATTGCATCTTGAGCTTGTTTTCTATCCTTATCACCAGCTTCAAGAGAAAGATATTTTACTATTCCCCATGTAAAGTAAGCAAAAGCTAGAGCAAATGCCAAAAGAATTAAAGGGTTCAGAATCAATTTATTGACCTTATTTAAGAAAGGTACAATAGTAATTGAATTCGATGGCATATATAAAAACTTAAATTATTATAGACCTGGAACTGTAGGAAGTGGAACTGCAGTAACTGTGCTGATTCCTAATGCATTCTGAAGCCAAATAACCAAACCATAAACAGAGACCATAACAGCAATAGCTATGACACCATAGATCATATGACTCTTTCCTTGTTCCTGAGCCTTTGGATCACCTGCACCTCGTAAGAACTGGATAACTCCCCAAAAGAAGAAGATTATGGCAAGAGCAAACATAATTGGAATGATCTTTGCAATGATCTGACCAATTGCAGTAACTAGTTGTGAAAGACCACTAAGGTTTCCCTGAGCAAATGCGAATGCTGGAGAGAAAGCCATGACTGCGTAAATAACTTTTTTCATATTAAATTTTACTTATTGATATTATGTGTAATGACTTAATTCTACTATAAAAACGTTGGAAAACAAGGCTACTGTGGATAGCTTTAACAAGGATTTGCAGCAAAAGGATCTTCACCAGAAGTGCAGTGTCCAGGAGTTTGATATATACCACTTGAACCGCCAACTGTTCCAGTGAAGTTAGGAACAGTTGTATGACTCTCTAATGTAGTTCCACCTGCTCCAGCCCCTATTCCACTTGGTTTTATCCCAAGAGCATTTCCAATAAAGGAAATTATTCCCATTATGGAAATAATAACAAAGAGAGCAACCACTCCCCAAATCATTTTCTGTTTACCCTCATCTCGAGTTTTTGAATCTCCTGCATGTAAAATGAATTGTCCAACTCCCCAGAAGAAATACAGAAATGCCAAACCTATTATGACAGGTTCTGTAAGGTGTAATATTTGTCTAATATCCAAAAGCAAACCTTTAATCCCATCGAGTGCTGCAAAAGAAACAACTGGAAATAAAACCAACACTGACAATATTGCAAATGATATTTTATTTATATTTTTTTTCATAATTATTATTTATTAGGATACCCTACTTTACTACTATATTCCGGCGTTAAAACATCAGTCCTGAGAAGTACTCCATTTGGATCAGAGCCACCTGCAAAAAACTCACCCGCAGCAAGTCCAACCAATATACGATAGGTTACCATAATAAAAAGTGCTAACACTCCCCAGATCATATATTGTTTTCCTTTTGCTATTTCCTCAGGTTTACTGGAGCTAAGGATGAACTTGGAAAGACCCCAGAAGAAAACAAGTGATGCAAGGATTTCTAATATAGGAATAAGGGTATTAACAATTTCAGTAGCATATTGAACTATAGTCTGGAAATTAGATCCTGCTAGATCGAAATCTGCTCCGAAAACAATAGTAGGTACATATAATAAAGTCAGAAGGAAAATAATTTTCAAAGTTTTCATGTTAAGTAGTTAATGCCGTTACTGTATTCTCAACAACCTGTGCAATCCCTGCGGCACCCAGCAATATACCAGCACCAATCAAAGCCCAGAGTAATCGTTGTTTAGCTATCTTGATTTCCTTGGGGTTACCTTGAGCTAAGACAAAACTGAAACCTGCCCAGATAATCCAAACAACCACAATTACAGACGCTACAGGCATAATTATATTTTTAAGTATAGTTTTCAATAAAGCTGGAAGTGAATCACCTGCTTTTTTTGCTGGATTATCAATTCTTATATCATATGTTTGGGGAGGATTTACAAGCGGAGCTGATGGGACAGATGCACTAATGAAAAAAGGAACGGAGAGTAGAAACAAAAACATCAAAAGAAAACTTTTTTGTATTTTCATAAAAATTATTTAAAAAATATTACAGGTTTATCTAGCAAAGAATTTGTTATCAAAGTGACAATAAGCCATGCAGCCAATATAAATCCCATTCCTATTAACACTTTTACCAACATAGCATTAATCTTGGTTCTTTCACTAGGATTAGAGCCATTTATCATGTACTTAAATCCTGCCCAAGCTAATATAACCACGCAAAACATCAATGCAAACTTCGATCCCCAAGCAACGATATCTACTGTTGCCGCAACCAAGTCCTTGAGACCACAATTACCATACACTGCTGTGTCTCCAGAACCTTGAATGCATTCATAGGTTATACCCGTATTAGTATTTTTTCTGACCGGCTCATTGACTGGATTAGAGGATGGATTAACAAGGGGAGCATCTGTTGCGTAAATTACGACAGGTAGAACTAATAAGCAACAGAATAAAATAAGTATTGGTAAGAATAAAAATTTGTTTTTTATATTATTTGAAAATCTCATTTCAGTTCTGTTCCAAGCTCATCATTTGCAGTATTTAAAGCTTCGCTAACCCTATTTCTTCCGCTGGTTATTGATTCAATCATATCACGCAAAGTTCCTGCGCTTTTGTATGCATCAGGATCTATCCAAGAATGGGCAATTAAGGCGGAGCTATAAAAAACAGACCGGAATGCATCTGCTGGCTTATTAGATAACAAATCTCTTCTAACAGGAGGTAGGTTAGTTATAGTCTCTAATGCTGTCAAAGCTGTGGCTTCTGTAAGAGCGTTTACGGCAAGAAAGGACCCACCTATCTGTTTAGACTGCTTTACGATAGCTAGAGAGTACATATGACCAAAGACAGACTTCTTTGCTGAATCACGAATTTGAGGAACATAAGTAACATCAAAATTCAAATTAGAATTCTTCTGTTGGATTGGAAATATTTCACTAGCAAATCCAAGATACATAGAAAGATTACCAGACAAAAAGAAGTTGAGTGATGATGGCAATGCTCTGTTCCATGTATAAGTAGCAGAAGTAGGGTTGGAGAATTGAGTGTAGAAGTTAATTGCTGATGTGCCTGGAGCTATAGGGTAATCAAACTGAGAATTCAAAACAGCCATTACACCTTGACTAGTTCTGCTTGTTATCGGTGTTCCCGCTTGGAGCAAAAGCATTGAAATAATTTCTTTTGCGTTTGTAATATTTCTCCATTCACCTAACGCAATAGCACTTTTCAATATGTTTCCGGAGCTATCCTTATTTGTAATCTTGTCTACCAATGGGTATATCTGATCCCAGTACTGAGGTGGTTGTGAGATTTGATTATTAGAAAACATATCTCGATTCCAATACAGAACCATAGGATCTATTATAAATGGAACAGCTACTATTCCATCTGTTGAAAGAAAGATTTCTCCTTCTTCAATAAATTTATCTTTAAAAGTCCTTGCTGGATAACTCTTGTAAGGAATTACAAAAAGCTTCTTACTATTCTTGTAGATAAAATCATCTCTGAGAATAACGATATCTGGACCGGTACCTTCAGCCAAAGCCTCCACGAATTCTGAGTCAAAGTTTGCTGTGTCCTTTTTTACATAGGCAATTTTCACTTCCTTGTTTGATTTCAAAGTCGAATTTTGATATGCGCTATCAAATGCTTCGTTGGAAATAGTTCCCCAAACCACTAGATTTGCACTTTGTGGGGAGACAGTGGCTTTAGAAAGAGCAAAAACAGCAATTCCTACTACAGAAGAAATGCCGAAAATGGTAAGGATGGCTATCTTGAAATTACTCATAATTTTTTAAAAATGAATCCATAGTGATGGCTTCCCGCAAATATCTCACGGTCTAAATGAAATCCGTGGTGAAGAAAAAGATCTTTGACCGTTTCTTTTTTCATAACATGCTCTGGTATAGGTCCAAGTCCGCCGAATGAATCCGTCCAATCTACCACCAATACTTTCCCGGCAGGCTTCAATACCCTTTTAGCTTCATTTATTGTACCTTTTTTATCCTCAACTTGAAAAAGAACATTACATAGAAACACAATGTCTGCTGAAGCACTCTTGAGTTTTGTGCCATTTTCTTTTTCAATATCTCCCCAAATGACTTCGATATTATAAAGTCCATCCTTTGCTGCTGTATTCTTCAGTTTTGTCAGAAGGTCTTTCTGGGCATCAATTGCATAAACTCTTCCTGTAGCCATGAGAGCTCTTGCTGCTGCTATAGAGTAATGTCCTGACCCACTGCCAAAATCTGCAATTTCTTGACCTACTTGTATTCCGCACTGCTCGACATTTTTTACCGGATCAGAAAACATATAACTTTATTATAGTATGAAAAAATCCCTTAAGTAAGGGAGTTATTAACAAATAAAATCTCATACTCACAACATGCTTTCCTCAACACGCGTAAATCGCTGTTGCGATTTCGCTATGCTCGCTTACCCAGCTGTGCAAGTCTCGGAAAACATATTATTCGATGAGATTTAGTTAAAATGAATATTTCTCGTTGAGTCATAAGTTTTCTGAGACCTTCGCAAGGCTGACGAGCCGAGAAAAGCAAAATCTTTTCAAAGATTTATGCGTGTTGAAGAAAACTTATGACGAGAAAGAGATTTCTACAAACATATCAAACTTGCTATCGAGTCGCCCTCCCGCAACTTCATAACCCTCACTCCCTGAGTCTGACGGCCTAGAACCGGAATCTCCTTTGCGTCTACACGTATAACCTGAGATTTCTTTGAGATGGCTACAACTTCTGCCTCGTCACTAGAGAATATCTTCGCTGAGATGATATTTCCGGTCTTTGGAGTGACCTTTGCTGTTTTTATTCCTGACCCACCTCTATTTTGGATTTTGTATTCATCAATATCGGTTTTCTTTCCATATCCATTATTTGAAATAACCATTATGGTAGCTGAGTTAACTGAGTTTGAAACGGTTTCAGCTGATATAACTTCATCGCCCTTGCCAAGCTTCATTCCACGAACACCCATTGCTGTCCTACCCATCTCTCTTATATCTGATTCTTTGAAATGTATAGCCTGACCTTTTGCTGTAACGATAATCACAGTATCTTTCTTGTGAACAAACGAAGCAGAGATTAGGGAATCACCACCATCTAGTTTGATCGCAATAATTCCAGAGATGCGCACATCATGAAAGCTGGCAGTAGAAACTTTCTTGGCTACTCCTTGTTTGGTCACCATCATAAGTGAGCTTTCTGACTTCTTAACTTCCTTTGGCATTGGAAGAATAGAGGTGATTTTTTCACCTTCGAATAATGGGAGAAAATTCTGGACTGATTTACCTCGAGTTGCTCGCCTACCTTCTGGAATATCATACATTTTGGTCTGATATACCTTTCCTTTGTCAGTAAAGAACAAAAGGTCGGAATGAGTGGAAGTTATGAGAAGCATAGTTACAAAATCCTCTTCTTTGGTATCAAGGTCCACAACACCGACTCCCCCTCGTTTTTGTTTTCTAAATTCATCTGGATTTGTACGCTTAATATATCCGCCTGCTGTCAAAACAAGTGCGTTCTCTTCATCTGCGATTAAATCTTCAACAGATAATATTTGAGCTCCGCCTTTGATTATTCGAGTTCTCCTTTCATCTCCGTACTTTTCTTTAATCTCTTTGCTCTCATCTTTAATTATTCCAAGAATCTTTTTTGGACTAGATAAAATAGCTTTCATTTCATCTATGAAAAGCTGGACTGCCTTCAATTCATCCTCGATTTTCTTTCTTTCAAGACCTGCAAGTCGTGAAAGCTTCATTTCCAAAATAGCTGTGGCCTGGATAGCAGAGAACTTGAACTCTGACATCAATTTTTTGTGTGCTTCCGGTGTATCTTTGGAACCACGGATGAGTTTGATTATCTGATCAATATGATCGAGAGCTTTTTTCAATCCAAGAAGGATATGTTCTCTTTCTTGTGCCTTTCTTAAATCATATTCTGTTCGTTTTCTGATCACTGTCATTCGGTGAGTAACAAACTCTTCCAAAATTCCTTTTAGAGATAGAGTTTCTGGTACACCATTTACCAATGCAACCATGTTGTAATGGAAAGCTTCTTCAAGCTGAGTGTGCTTATATATATAATTCAAAACTGACTGTGGGTGAGAAGTTCCTTTGAGGTCAATTGCTATTCGAATATCCTTTGCAGACTCATCTCGCATAGCTTTTACTCCTTCAAGTTTTTTGTCTCGAACTAGTTCAGCTATCTTTGTAATAAGGTTTGCCTTGTTTACTCTATATGGAATGGAAGTAATAATAATCTGAAAATTCCCTGCTTTGTTTTCAACAATCTCCGCAACACCTCGAGTAACCACTCCGCCTTTTCCATTTGCATAGGCGTGAGCAATATCTTTTTGATTGAAAGCCACTCCTCCAATCGGAAAAATCTGGACCTTTAACGAACTGAAGTAGGTCTTCTGTTGTTGCGTCTTTATTGTCCACAAGATGAATTACGGCATCCATGACTT
This sequence comes from Patescibacteria group bacterium, assembly GCA_013816135.1. Taxonomy (GTDB): domain Bacteria; phylum Patescibacteriota; class Minisyncoccia; order Phycocordibacterales; family DATDWN01; genus C7867-006. The sequence continues at coordinate 81,390 of JACDEV010000001.1, forward strand.
CTCCTAAGTTATGAGGAGGAATATTTGTTGCCATACCAACTGCAATACCCAAAGTTCCATTCAAAAGAAGGTTGGGGACTCGAGTTGGCAAAACTGCAGGCTCTTTCTTTGTGCCATCATAGTTCGGAAGAAAATTAACTGTCTCTTTTTCAATATCACGGAGAAGTTCTCCAGCAATCCTAGACATCTTGGCTTCGGTATATCGATAAGCCGCCGCATTATCACCGTCGATAGAACCAAAGTTTCCTTGTCCGATGATAAGTGGATACCGCATCGTGAAATCCTGAGCCATTTTGACCATAGAGTCGTAGACGGCAACGTCACCATGAGGATGGTAATCTCCAATAACCGCTCCAACTACTGTCGCTGATTTTCTAGTCTTGCCTGAAACAGTCAAGCCATTTTCATTCATCGCATGAAGAATCCTTCTATGTACTGGTTTCAATCCATCACGGACGTCAGGAAGGGCACGGTCAGTAATAACAGACATAGCGTAGTCGATAAAAGAGGTCTTCATTTCATCGATAATTTCCTGAGAAATAACGTTCACTCTTGGCAATATCGGCTCGTCTTTAGGAGTATCTGTAGATTTTTTAGGCATAAAAATATAGGTCAATTATATCATATTCATAAAGCATTTCAAACACATATTTTAATTATTGATTGCTAGTTTTAGCCCTAGAAGTAGTTGTGGAATAATAAACTGAAGAATTTTTAATGGAAGAAAGAGTGTCTTTGATTGCCTTAAATCCTCCTGTAAGAGTTTCACCAAAAGTGGAAAGTGGACTCGGCTCTAAACTAGAAGCATTTTGTGTCTGAATTTGTTTTTGTCGGAAATCTGGATAAATAACAGAAAGCCAGATTACAAAAATAAGTCCTGAAATAAAGAAGGCAAAAGAAAAAGCAATTTGTTTTTTCTGACGCGGGGACTTTTGCCTTACTTTTTCAAGTATTTCTAACATTTTAAACAATTTCCAATACCGAAACTTCTGCTTCCATTCCTTCCAAGTCTTTTTTCTTAATAGTTAGCTTGTCTACTGGTTTTACTGCCTCACTACCAGATTCTTTCAAAAATACTTTCAAAGCATTTTTGTCACCCACGTCTTCAAAATGACTTGGAATGATGAGCTTTGGTTCGAACTGTACAGCGAGCTTATGTGCGCTTGCTGCATCCAAGACTCCGTTACCTCCTATAGGTACAAAAAGAATATCAATACCATCAATTGCTTCTTTAGTTTCAGAGCTTAAATCCTTGTCACCCAATGCACCAAGAAAACAGAGATTAATACCTTCTAGATACACTGTATATATAGTATTGACCTTTTCTTCACCGCCGTAATTAGATTTAGATAGAAAGCCTTTGATAAAAACTCCTGATACTTCGTACTCACCTGGACCTTTAATTAGAAATGATTCTTTGTCACCGCGTGAAGTGACGTCTGAGCCATTGTGTTCAGGGCTGTTTAAAGAAATTAGGGTTATATCGCTTCCGAATCTAGTAGCTTTTAATTTTGAATCTTTTGAAATAGGATTAACTGCAATAGTAGTGTCTCCGAAGGTAACTTTGAAAAAATCTGCACCATGGTATGTAATTATCATAAGTCGATTATATAGGAATATTCTTTAATTTTCAATTTATACAACAACACCGCCAGACAAACGATGTTGTTGGCGGTGTTCCACAATCTACTAACCTTTGATTCCAATCCAATCTGCTTTCGTTTGTCCCTTTTGAAAAGCTTCGAGTCGCTCTTTGTACATACGTAAGTCCAAAGCTTCGACTTCTTTCTGAGGAACCTGACGATATATAGGGTCGAATCTCAATCTACCGTACTCTTTTCCCCCTTTGGTAATCGAAAGAATATCTCCGACAGAACGACCTATCACATACTCCTTCTTCTGGGGATTGTGCAACTGCGAGAATTCAACAAAAATTGGTGTCATTAACTAACCTCCTTGATTACCCTCTCATATATCCCTACCGGGGTCAATTACGTAGACAAAACTTTAATTTTCGATTTATTTTTAAATTTACGACAAAAGAAAAGCCCCGATTGAAGCCGGCCACAGTTGGCCGACTTCTTTCGAGACTAGCACTGATGAATTGCAATGATGATGGAAAGTAGCCCGGCAAGCACAGCGACAAACGCAGTGAGCCACCGGTAACGAGTATCCCCGCCAACATACAAACTGACATTAAACGCGCACACCACTGCACACACAAAAGAACCCATGATCTAATCCTCCTATTCTATATTATACACAATAATACAATATTGTCAAGTAGATTAAAAACTCTCATTCATGTATAGTCAGACTCGTACATTAATAGCCGTAGTTTGCCTTAACCTTATCTCTTCCTGAATGCTTACTGTCCGAGATAAAAAGCTAACTACACACAACTAATGTCAACAGCAACAGTAGGTAACGAAGAAGAAGTTAGAGATGAAACTCTAGAAAATGATGCAGAGCCAGTAAAGAAGGAAGGAACTATGTCTCGCATCTTGAATGCGAGTGCAAACCCTCCATCAATAGATGATGTTATAGAAGGAAAAGTAATCGGGATTGAAAAGTCATCGGTTTATATCGACATACCTCCATTTGGAACAGGTATTATTTATGGACGAGAATATATCAACGCTCGAGACATTATAAAGAAGATAAATGTTGGAGACAGCGTTGCTGGAAAAGTGGTTAGCCTTTCAAACAAAGATGGTTATATCGAAATTTCACTAAAAGAAGCAAGGCAAGCACTTATCTGGAGCGAAGCAGAAGACGCTATTCGAGACAAGAAAATCTTTGAATTACCTATTCAAGAAGCCAACAAAGGAGGACTTATCCTCGCATGGCAAGGTATTTCTGGTTTTCTTCCAGCTTCACAGCTTAAAACTGAACACTACCCACGAGTAGCTGATGGAGACAAAGAAAGAATCTTAGAAGAACTAAAGAAACTTGTTGGTCAGAAAATCTCAGTTGCAATCATTGGAGCAAGCCCTAAGGAAGGTAAGCTTATTTTCTCTGAAAAGAATCCTGAACAGAAGAATAAAGACTATATTATTGGCAAATATGCTTTGGGTGACGAAGTTATGGGAGAAATCACAGGAATGGTTGATTTCGGAGTGTTCGTAAAACTTGAAGAAGGCTTAGAAGGACTTGTTCACATTTCTGAAATCGATTGGGCACTTGTTGAAAGTCCAAAACTTCTATTCCACATCGGAGAAAAAGTTAAAGTAAAAATAATAGAAATAAAGGAAGGCAAGATTTCTCTATCTATCAAGGCACTGAAAGAAAACCCTTGGAAAGAAGCTGAGAAGAAATACAAAAAAGACGACGTTGTTGAAGGTGTAGTTATAAAATTCAACAAGCACGGTGCACTAGCTTCTATCGAAGAAGGAATCGCAGGACTTGTTCATATTTCTGAATTCGGTAGCGACCAAGTTCTTCACGACAAGCTTGAATTAGGTAAAAACTATAAATTCAAGATTTCAATGTTCGATGCAAAGGAACAGAAAATGACTTTGTCTTATATTGACCCAAGTAAGAAAGAGTAGTTATCCTAATAATTTTCCAAGACACGCATAAAGCCCTACTAGGGCTTTTGCTATGCTCGTCAATCAAGAAAACAATCAATAAAATGAATTGTGTCCTTTCGCAAACTCGGCTACTGCCTCAAACAGTGCTTCGGACTATTCATTTTATTGTTGTTTTCTAATTGACTGTGCAATGTCTTGGAAAATTATTACTCAAACTTATTGTTAAACAAACTCAAGTGCACGTCTTGACAATTAGAGGTTTATAGTGTATACATCTGCGATGAAATTTATTGCAGGTACATGCCTTTTTATAGCCCTACTCTCACCTAACTTTGCTGTTGCTGCGGGTTTTCAGAGTGAAAAAGTTTCAGCTTCCATCGAAGATAACGGCAACTGGCAATTAACTGACCTACAGTCACATGTAACTTGGCATGGAGAGTGGCTTTTCGGCCACATGATGAAAGTCAGCGGAAGTGATGATTCATGCTTTATTCTAGGAGAAAATGAAAAAGGTTTGGTTCAACTTGATTGCACAAATTTGAAAGAAATCAGTATACTTATCTATTACGAACACTCAAATTCTAATTAAATCCAGTCATTGCCTTATCAAGTCCATCTGAGATGAAAGTTTCGATTGTTTGATTTACTTTTTTAGATAGTTTCTTTAATTCGGCTACTTCTTCTGGTTTGAATTTACCTAAAATAACTTTTGTAACAGCAGCTTCACCAGAAGGCTTTTTTATTTTGCCTGTTGGGGTCGTTGGAGAAATTCCAATCCTAACTCTGGAAAATTTTTCAGTCTTTATAGCTTTTATTATTGATTCAACTCCCCTATGACCTCCTGAAGAACGGTTAAAAGAGATTTTGGACTTTCCGAAAGGCATATCTAAATCATCATAGATTATAATCATTTTTTCCGCTGCTTTAACACTGCCCACTAGTGGCTTAACGGATTTACCAGAATCATTCATAAAAGTATCTGGTAACACTAAAGTTACTGTTTGCTTCCCGACTTTTACTTTCGCCACTTGGGCATTCAGTTTCTTATCAGCTTTCCAATCAGCATCTAAAGATTTTCCAAACCATTCTACCAACATTCGTCCAGTATTATGGCGTGTTTCTTCATATTCAGCACCTGGATTACCCAACCCTACTAATATGTATGACATAAAAATAATTATAACATACCTCCTTTACTGTAAAAACTCGTTGAGATCATTTGTTTTTAGAGACTTCGCAGTGCGACGGCGCGAGATAAGCAAAATCTCAGCAGAGATTTATGCGGTTTATAAAAACAAATGTTGAGAAAGAGTTTTGATTTATTACGTCACGCAAAATCCCATTGTGTCAAACGTACATCACCTGTATACTGCAACCATGAATGAAGAAACTCCTTTAATTTCTCCTATTAAACCCCAATCTTCCAATAAAGCTGTTCTGAAAGAAATAATAATATTGGGCCTCATTGCACTTGGAATCATACTTCCATTTCGGCTTTTTATTGCCGAGCCTTATATAGTTTCAGGAGCCTCAATGGACCCTACATTTAAAACTGGAGACTATTTAATAGTAGATAAGCTTTCATATGAACTAGGAACCCCAAAAAGGAATACAGTTATAGTATTCAAATACCCTAACGACCCTACAAAAAGCTTCATCAAAAGAGTGATTGGTTTACCCGGCGAAACTGTAATTATGGAAGGTAATAATGTTCGAATAATAAATAAGGACAAACCACAAGGTTTTGAAGTTGATCAATCCTATGTAACTCATCCCCAAGCAGAATCTTTCCAAAAAACATTAAAAAGCGATGAGTATTTCGTTATGGGAGATAATAGAAGGGAAAGTTTTGATTCCAGATCATGGGGACCACTTCAGAAAAAGTTTATTCTTGGTAAACCAATACTAAGATTATTTCCAATAAATAAAATAAGTGTGCAGCCAGGAAAGGATGATAAGTAAAAAATAGTTTAATTACAATGGGTAAAAAAGAACCAATCAAAGAAAAAACCCATTTAGAAAGTATTACCGATAAGATCGGTGAAATTGCTGTGCACTATGGTTTTACTGTTATCAAACCTCCAACAGTTTCAAACGACGATCTGTCAAAATCAAAGCAATTCAAAGAATTTGACCATTATGGAGATGTTGAAGAGAAAGTAGCCCTTACTCGATGGTACATGGATGCAAGACTAGATTTAGAATCGCAGCCACTAGCTATTCATTTCAAAAAACCACTGCCGGGAAGTTTATTGAGGAAGAAAGCAACTCACGAAATGTATGGCTTTGAGATAATGGGAAGCAACAGATGTACGAGTGAAGCTCTACTTATAAAATGTGCTTTAGCAGTTCTAGAGGAGCAAGGTTATGAAGACATATATATAGACATAAACAGCATCGGAGATCGTGAATCTATAAACAAATTTGAGAGGGAATTAAACACCTATTTCCGTAAGAACGGCAATGCTTTGCCAGTAAAACATAGACAGGAATTCAAAAAAAATCACTATTCAATACTCTTGAGGCCGACAGCAGAAACAAAAGAATTTCTTGATAACGCACCACAACCTGTAGCTTCCCTTTCAGAACTCGGAAGGATTCATTTTAAGGAAGTTCTTGAATCTATCGAAGCTTTTGATGTTGCCTACAAAATAAAATCTAATATTTTATCTAACAAGAACTACGCCTCTTATACAATTTTTGAGATAAGACAATCTTCAAAAACAGAAGGTGAAGCAGATGAGTTGTTAGCTTACGGCTATCGATACAATCACTTAGCAAAAAAACTAGGAGGTAAAAGAGAGATACCTTCAATCGGTGTAACTATTATAGTAAAAAAAGATCCTAAACTCTTAAAGAAGGTTTTAGTAAAAAACATAAAAAAGCCTAGATTTTACCTCGTACAGCTAGGTTCGACTGCAAAACTCAAAGCTTTAAATATTGTTGAAATGCTTCGAAAGTTAAAAATACCTGTTTACCATTCAATTACTAAAGACAAGATTACTGGGCAATTAAACGGAGCAGAATATATGAAAGCTACTCACGTACTCATAATGGGTCAGAAAGAAGCTATTGAGAACTCTATCGTCGTTCGTAATGTCTCAAACAGAGAGCAAGAAACTATCCCTTTAGAAGAGCTTGGTGAATTCTTGAGGAACTTAGATAGCGGCAAGAAATAAGCCTTGAACTCATTTTAATCTTGTGCTAGAGTAGACCTCATATGATAAACGCAGAAGTAGTAAAAACTGGAAACGAAAACAACCTTAACCTCATCAGACGATTTACCAAAAGAGTCCAAGGTTCAGGTATTTTGCCACGAGTAAGAAGCATAAGATATGCTTCAAGAAAAATGTCTGAATACGTAAAGCAGAAAAAAACCTTGAAGGTCTTGAAAAGACGAGAAGAGGTAAATGAACTAATAAAAATGGGAAAAATGTCTGAATATACAGGACGAGGAGCAAAGAAATAGTAATGAAGGAGGAAAGATTTAGCATAACAAACAAAACAAAAGACACGCTCCCACGCGTGCCTTTTGCTAATATAGCTGAAACGACTTTACCAAAAGATTATGTATTATCGTTAGTTTTCGTAGGAACAGGTGAATCAAAAAAACTAAATAAGAGTTATAGAAATAAAGATAAGCCCACAAACATTCTCAGCTTCCCTCTTGATAAAAAAAATGGAGAAATATTTATTACTTTGTCTGTTGCGAAAAAAGAAGCCAAAAATTTTGATAGAAAAATTGATAATTTTGTAGCATTTCTGTTTATCCACGGTTTAATGCATTTGAAAGGATTCGATCACGGTAGTACAATGGAAAGAGCTGAGATAAAATTGCGAAAGCAATTTCGTATCTAGCACTTACTTTTCCTAAAATTTTCGAAAGCCTTGCACAGGAAATTAGAAAATAACAGCGAGTCCCGTCAGCCGGAGACACTGTTTGAGGCTGCAGCCGAGTTTGTCGGGAGGCAAGGGACGAGCGCTTTATTTTCTTGATTTCCGAGCAGAGCAAAAGTCTAGAAAGACTTTATGCGAGCTTAAGAAAATTTTTTAGGAAAAAACCTTATGTTACGTAATATTGCAGTTGGAATAGATATTGGAACATACCAAGTGAAGGTGGTAGTTGCAGAACTTGTGAAGGAAAACGGAAAATCTGTTACAAAAATCATTGGTAGTGGGCTGACAGAATCAAAAGGCCTACGACATGGTTATATAATTAATAGCTCAGATGTAACTGAAAGCATTAGAACGGCTGTAAGACTTGCTGAAAAGACCTCAGGTGTAAAAATAAATAAAGCTTATATTGCAGTTGGTGGAATAGGTCTAACAGGTTTTACAGGCACAGCAAGTACTGTTATCAGCAGAGCAGACTTACAAATCACAGAATTGGATATAGATAAGCTACACAAGATCTGCGAAGAAAGCTTGCCACAAAATTTGATCCAGAATCATAAGATACTACACAGCATTCCACTATCCTACAAAATCGATGGAAAAACACTTTTAGCAAAAAGCCCAATCGACATGAAAGGCACAAAGCTAGACGTAAAAATGCTTTTTGTAACTTGTCTGGAACCACATTTAAATGATTTATTAGAAGCAGTTGATGAAACAGGAATTCATGTAGTTGATGTCATGGCATCTCCTATTGCTGCTTCATTTGTTACTTTATCCAAATCACAAAAAATGGCTGGTTGTGTCCTGGCAAATATCGGTGCGGAAACTGTTTCTATTGTCGTGTTTGAAAATAACATTCCTGTTTCATTGGAAGTATTCCCGATTGGCTCAACGGACATAACCAACGACATTGCCTTAGGTCTGAAAATTCCTCTTGAAGAAGCTGAAAATCTAAAGGTAGGAGGTATAGGAGCGAACTCTTATTCAAAAAAGAAACTTGATGAAATCATAACGGCAAGACTTTCTGATATGTTCGAATTGATAGAAAATCATTTAAAAAAAATTGGAAGAAATGGACTACTTCCAGCTGGTATTTTTATTACTGGAGGAGGTGGAGGAGTCGGAACTATCGAAGACTTTGCTAAAATAGCTTTAAAACTTCCTTCCCGGATAGCGGCACTTTCTCTTGGCAATGAAAAAAATAATATGAAAGACTCTACTTGGGCAGTAGCTTACGGTTTATGTATGTTAGGACTATCAAAGGAAGAAAAAGTTAATCTCGGAATACAAAACACTATGCAGAAATCTGGAAAAATAATATCGGGTTGGATTCAAAAGTTTTTACCTTAATTTTTATATTTTTCTTCAAATTTAGCTTAAATTTGGCTGTAAATCACAGCACAAGGCTTTTTAGTGTCAATTGTTTTTATTTAAATCCTTTTCTGATATAGTACTCTTACTATTCAGAATTAATCACAATCACCACATGCCCTTAATCAAACCAGACGTAGAAGCATTTGCTCGGATAAAAGTACTTGGTATCGGCGGTTCAGGAAAAAATGCACTGAATCACATGATAAACTCTAAAGTAAAAGGTGTAGATTTTATTGCTATCAATACTGACTCTCAGGATCTTCATCATGTAATGGCAAAGAGAAAGATTCATATCGGAAAGAATCTTACACGGGGATTAGGAGCTGGAATGAACCCTGAACTTGGTAAGAGGGCTGTTGAGGAGACAAAGGAAGAGATTCAAGAAGCTGTAAAAGGAGCTGATATGGTTTTCATAACTTGCGGATTGGGTGGAGGTACTGGTACTGGTGCAGCTCCTATTGTTGCGCGAATCTCAAAAGAGATGGGAGCACTGACTGTTGCTGTAGTTACCAAGCCATTCTTTTTTGAAGGACAGCAGAGAATGAGACTTGCTGATGCTGGCTTGGATGAATTACGACAAGCAGTTGATGCGATAATCGTCATTCCTAATGACCGTTTACTTTCTACTATTAGCAAAGAAACTACAGCTAAAAATGCTTTTGGAATGGCCGATGACGTTTTGAAATCTGCAGTTGAAGGTATTTCAGACCTTATTACTACTCCAGGAATAATCAACATCGACTTTGCAGATATAAAAGCTGTCATGGCTGATGCAGGGCCAGCTCTGATGGGTATCGGAACAGCCTCAGGTGAAAAGCGTGCTGAGGAAGCTGCAAAGATGGCTATCAATTCCCCACTTTTGGAAGTTTCAATAAACGGAGCAAAAGGTGTTCTATTTTCTATAGCAGGTGGGGATGACTTAGGAATGTTCGAAATTCAAGATGCTGCCAAGATAATAACTGAATCTGTTGATCCAAATGCAAAAATCATATTTGGAACGGTTAAAGATGATAAGTTAAAAAAAGGAGAAGTTAAAATAACTGTCATTGCTTCAAATTTTCCTGAAAACTACACAAAGAAAACTCTCTTTCAATCAAATAAACCTGAAGTAGAAAAAGAGGTGGTTAGAGAAGAAAAAGGTAAAATTTATAATTCAATGCCATCATCTGCTCCTGAAGAAAAATCAAATGATAATTCCGATGATGATGACGAATGGGGTGCTGTTCCTGCTTTTCTCCGACGTTCAAAGTTAAAATAAAGACTACATAAATTTATTTTATTCACGTCCTCTTTTTTGTCGGATACAGCACAATTTCTTCTGTCTTCCGCAGACTCCCTCGGCTTCGGTCGCCCCACTAGGGTGGGGTTTAGTGCTCACGACTAGAAGAAATTGTTGGTATCCGAGTCAAAAAATGCGGATGCTCAGAAAATAAATTTACTTCCGTTAATAGGAAATTCAGTATAAAATATTTATATGACTTATGATTTAATTATTATCGGTGGAGGTCCTGCGGGTGTTGCAGCAGGAGTTTATGCTGCACGTAAAAGGTTAAAAACACTCCTTATTGCTCCGGAATTCGGTGGACAATCAGTTGTTTCAGATGGAATTGAAAATTGGATTGGTACAGTAAAAATTTCTGGCTCTGATTTAGCCCACGACCTTAAAGCACACTTACTTGCATATGCTGGAGAAACTGTTGATATCAAGGAAGGTGAAACTGTAACAGATATTGTTAAAAATGAATCAGGATTTATAGTAAAATCAGAAAGTGAATACTCAGCAAAATCAATCCTAATAGCTACTGGAAGTACTCGACGGAAACTAGAAATTCCTGGTGCGGCAGAATTCGACAACAAAGGACTAACTTACTGCGCTTCATGTGATGGACCACTTTTTAGCGGACAGGATGTGGTTGTAATAGGTGGTGGTAATGCAGCATTTGAATCTGCAGCTCAGCTTTTAGCTTATTGTAAATCCGTAACCTTACTCAATCGAACTGATAGTTTCAAAGCTGATGAGATAACAATTTCCAAACTAGAAAAAAATCCAAATTTTAAGATAATAAAAAATGCTGTGCCTACAGAAATAAAAGGCGATGGTTTTGTAAAAAGTATTATATACACTGATACAAAAACAGGAGAAAACCATGAAATAATTGCTCCAGGAATATTTGTAGAAATAGGACTTATACCTACAACTTATTTTGCAAAAAACATTATTGAATTAAATAAAATAGGTCAAATCCCTGTAGACCCTAGAAATCAACAAACAAAAGTTCCTGGAATATGGGCTGCTGGTGATTGTACTGACGGACTTTACCACCAGAACAACATAGCCTCAGGAGACGCCGTAAAGGCTCTTGAGGACATCTATGTTTCAATGCACACCAAATAAACTACTTGATATCTTTAATTTCTTTTTTAATCTTTCCTTCTATATTATCCAATTCTTCCTTCAAATCATCTTTTGTTTTCTGTTCTCTTCTTTTAACACCGGCAGCAGTTTTTGCACTGACTAGATAAGTTACATATGTAGATAAGCCATCTCTCAATTTATCAAATGATGTATGAAGCATCTCTTCAGCTTCTGATATTTCGTGACCTTTTTTCTTCTTTGATCGTCTATAAAGGATCCACAAAATTATTAGAAGTAGCAAAAGAAGCAGTAACAATGAAAGGAGTGTGATTATTATCGTCATGTAATTTAAAATCAAGCCACCTAAACGAATAAAGCTAGACGACGTTACCTCAACAGTTATAGGATCTGATAAGCCACTAGCTGATCCACTTTCAGAAACGTTTCTTGCCCAAATTCTATAATATCCAGATTCAACTTGTTTGTCATATGTAAATCTAAATTTTCCATCGGAACCAGAAAAAGTATATTCATTAACTGAACCTTCAGTTCCCTTTTCAATAATTATCGAAATCTTTGTAAGTGGAATACCTAACCCTCCAATTGTCAGTGTTTTACCTGCTTCTACTTTCTTTGGCCAGTCAGTAATAGTAGGAACTTCCAAAGGTTTGGATTGGTCAATAACCGGAGATGTTTCTGGAGGTTTTACAGTAGAAGGTACAGTTGAGTCAGCTGGTTCAATATAATAAAGTGAACCTCGTAAACCATCAGCAATGTTCGTACCTTGTCCATCATTAGCCAATATAGAACCTGATATAAAATTAACTGGAGCTTGGCCGATAGCTTTTGCTCTGAAAGTTATCCTTAGAATTCCTCCAGATGCTCCGATAAACCCTGGGCTTGGAACGCCACCAGAAAAGTAAATAGTTCCTGCTGGATTAGAGTATGAAGGATTATCTGTCCATAAGGTAAATATAGATTGTGAATATCCTAAGCTCAAAACTTGTAATCGTGCATTATCAAAACTGATCTGACCAGTTCCAGCATTCACCGATTGACCTCCGCTATTTAGATTCACGAGGACTGAAAAGGATTCTCCGACTTTGTAACTACCGGTTGATGGAGAAAGAAATAAGTTGGCTTGAGCAAATGCAAACACAGGCAAAGTAAAAAATAATAATGAAAGTCCTGTTATTATTTTTTTATCAATTTTGATCATAGAACTATACTTTCTTTCTCAAATGATGACGCATCTTCCGTATTGTAAAAAACCTAGTGACTAAGAATACTATGACAGAAAGAACTGCCATTAACACAAGAATCATGTTATTTGAAAATGGCTTTGAGACTTTAGAAATAGCAAAATTCCCTGCTTGATCTATTGCTTTTACTGAGACTGTACTTCCCCATCTCTGATATTTCAAAACGTAAGGGCTTGTAGCTTCTTCCCAAGGGGTATCAAAATAAGAACCAAAAATAGAAATGATTGTAGGGGATTCTTGGATTTTATATTGAGTTACACCTGAATCCTTGTCTACCGCAAAAAATGATACAAAAAATGCATCGTCAGCTACTGAAGGATGATGACCAATGAGAGGTACAAATGATTCTGGAGCAATGACATCTGGTGGCTGAACTGGTTCAACAGTTTTTACAGGAGCAGGAGTTACAGTTGTGGTTGTAGTCTTAGATGGAACTATAGTGGCTGTAGTAATTGTCAAAGATAAGGATGGAGTCTTTACACCAGGAACTTCAGCTCCACTTCCATCATTTGCCAAGACATGAACATCGTTTAGGTTAAAAGTAACCGAACCGACAGTATTAGGTCTAGCCACAAAGGTAAATACAGAACCATTAGAACCGCTATATCCTCCGGGTATTCCTCCAGTAAATTTTATAGTACCTGATGAGCTATTTACTGCAGGTTTGTCTACCCAAAGTGAAATTATCGAATTGCCGTAACGAACATCAGTAATAGTTACCTTGTCAGTTGGAAAACTCACTTGCCCTCCGATGGTATTTATTGACTGGCCTTGTGTGTTTATAACAACCGAGACTAAAATACTACTTCCAACTTCATAAGTAGATTTACTTGTACCAAATGAAACAGATTGAGCATTCAAACTAATAGGTAAAAACAAAAACAAACTTAAAAACAAAAAGATGTTCTTAGTAATTTTTGAAAAGATCATTGTCATAAAATTATATTTCATCCGCACACTAACTCTCATTTTGCGCAAGTGTATCTTTAATTCTTAATATTAATTGATTCCTTGCTTGACCTCTCAATTTTAGCATCTTTTCTCTTCTTCGCGCATCTGACTCTCCACAGTATGCTTCGTAATATACTAATTTGTAAGGTCTCTTTGTTTTTGTTGATTCTACTTTACCACTGTTATGTTCTATGATTCTACTCTGTAGGTCATTAGTTGAACCTATATACAACTCGCCATACTTTTTACTATTTAATACATAGACATAGAACATAATGAAATGAGAGTTAGTGTGCGGACATGCTTATCCATTCCACCAGAAGAGCATGATAGAGAAGTCAAAAATATTCACAATACCATCTTTGTTTATGTCCGCACAGGGATTTTTTGGAGTCCTTTGATTCCAGAAGAAAAGCAATATAGAAAAATCTATTATATTTACTTTACCGTCATTATTTAAATCGCCATTCTTATTACATGAACCTGCAGCTGGTTTGGTTGGAGCTATATCTGCTTGCCCCACTCTAAAACCCAAGCTTTCAGAAAATGGTGAGATTATACTGTCTGGAGCAACTACTTGGCTCTTGGATGTATGGGAGCCAATCTCCAAAGGTGCTGAATTCAATGTATAACTCCAGAATCCAAGCTTGTCTGATTGAACTTTATCCAAAATTGTTACCAATGAATTAACAACTACATTAACTTGTGATTGAGGATAGCCAAAACCAAAAAACTTTATATCATTACCGGACTTAACCTCAGTCTTGTCAGAGCCTATAGTCGGTGCAATTATGATATCCGAAAGTGTAGTAGTTTGTCCTGCCGGTATGTTTGCAGTAAAACTAGTTGTAAGTGATCTTCGATTATCGCTATCTATAGCGTAGGCAGAAAATGTATATATTCCTCCCACAACTACAGAATCAACGACCCAATTTCCATTTGAATCTGCTTGCTGGGTAGAGATGGTAGTTCCGTCTCGAAATACTGTGACTGTCGCCCCAGGATAAGCGCGGCCTTTTATTATGACCCGTGTATTGCCTGTTGTGGGAGGAGGGTTACTAACTGGACCACCCCCACCTCCTCCTGCTGCTGGGGTAGGATAAGACGGAGTTGGATATGAAGGTGTAGGATAAGATGTTGGCGCAGTAGGAGTAGAACTTACCTGTGTGGAAGTAGCGATAAAACTGTTGAATGCATCTTTTACTCTCACTACAAAATAATAAGTAGTGCCATTTGTAAGACCTGTACGATTAGAACTTAAAACATTACCTACTGATGTATAGGTATAAGGACCTCCAGAGACAGTTGCCTGTCCTACACTATAACTTGCAGCAGTCCAGCCAAGCAGACCTGTAGAAGCGGACCAAGATAATGCTACTGATGAATCACCTGCTGTTGCTGATACAACAGGACTACTAGCATAAGGGTAATATAGAAAACCAGAGTTTACTCCAAATGTTGTAGCTGTGCTTGTTCCTATAGCTATCTCAGAAAGTACGCCAAAAAGTCTAAAACTTGCTGAGGTTCCAAAAGAACCGTTACCAATTATTGGATCCAGAACTTTATAATTTGTAGAAGTAAATTCCTGCGAGTGAACAATTCCAATATTTAAAATGAGCGTACAGAAAATTAAAGCTAATGTAAGATAAAAATAACTTTTTTTAATTTGTTTAAAATACATGGTAATAAACCAACTTTGAAAAACTAAATCGATGTCTTAGTTGCTTGGGTTGAAGTTGTATTATTAAGATTTATTGGTGATACTTCAATGATTTTATTTACAGATGGTCTATATAGTATAGCTTTTTGACTAGTCTGATAGATAAGAACCTTGTCCCCTGCTTCAGCATGAGCAAAAAAAGGTTGATCTTTAAGTTTTGATGGATCACTTACAGTTGCAACAGTAGGCTGTTCATTTGCAGGTAACACCATAAGCTTACCAACCTGAAAAACGAGAGTTGCTACTTCGTCCTGTGAGACTTTTTTTGGATTTTGGAGAACTGCTACTGTTTTATATAACTGAGCAATAACAAAGAAACAGACGATGACTAATAAACCAAGACCCAAAATGATTTTTTTTGAATGAGACATTTTGTGAAATTTCAATTATATTATCAAGATCAAATCTTGATAAACTATTCTTATTATTATGACTGCTGAAGAGAATAAAAGCAATAACGAATTATTTTAATTTAGAAACTCTGTCATAGACAAATTTAGAAACTTCACCAATAGATGAGGCCATTTTTTCAAAATTATCTCCTTTGCTCATAATACACAAAAGATAAGGATGTCCGGGGTAGTAAATGATTCCACAATCATGGAGTTGATCAACATTTCCATCACTTCTTATCCCAAATTTATGTGCCACCACAAGATCCTGTGGAATGAGGCTCTGCAATCCTTTATTGAATTCTCCTTTAGAAAGCATTGAAAGCGCTATTTCAGAAGAATTTTTATTTAAATAAGAGGCGTTGAAAAGTACTCTAAAAAAACTTGCGTAAGTTTTAGTATCCACTGGATATGGTTTATTTATGTCTGGTTCCCCTAAACCTAAAGAGATGAACACCTTATCAAATTCCTTTGTATCAATATTCTGTGATAAAAGATAAGCAGCATTATTATCAGAATAATATATCATGTATTCAAGCAACTCTTGAACTGTATACTTCTTTCCTACTTCCAACTGTTTTGAAGAAGTAAAATATTGAGTATTGTCTACACTTTTCTCTTTATATTCTATTTCTTTTTTCAAAATGCTAGGATCCGTTTCGGAAAGTTTCAGATAGGAAAGAAGCATTGGCACCTTAAGCAGGCTTCCTCCTATAAAATGCTCTTCTTGGTTTATTCCTAGCCATGGTCCGTTATTTAAGTCTCTTAGATAAACACCCATGCTACCTAAGCCATATTTATTTTTTATAGAACTTACAAGATTTTCCAACTCATTGTTTGAGATATTAAGCTGTTCAAAGGAATCCTGACCTTCAACTCCTAAACATTCCAGAAGTGGATTGGTAAAACTTCCATTGCCTTCATGTTTTTCAAAAGTGCCCTTAGATGTTGTTGTAAAAATTGGTTTAAAAAAAAGATAGTGGTTGTTTAGATTATATAATACAAATTCCCCTAATATGCAGATAAATATTCCTAGAAATATTTGATTGTAGTTCATAAAAGTGACTGAAAAAATTCAAGAGTTTTTATCTTCAAAGGCCAATCTTACAAAGTCTAACATAATTTTTATTTAAATAAACTTCCATGTCTGCATAATCCCTTGCAACCACTCATCTAGGACTTTGTATGTTGTTACTTCGTATAAAAAACCTTTATTGATAAACCATACTTCACGTGTATCTCCCATTACACTATTTTTTCCAAAGTACATTGACCCCTTTACCCCGTCAACTAATACGTTTTTTGGTTCTCCCATTATTCCCGAAGGTTCATCAAGATTGAACCGCTCTGTAGTTACCTTGTTTTCATTATAATTAACAATATAAATCTCAAAACCTTCTTCATTTGTTCCAGGCAGACTTTCAAATGAAACTGTGTGGTTTCCGTTTGTTTCTACATATTCTTTTATCTTCAAATTGGACGGATAATTTAATTTAAAATGATATTTTTCACTTTGGTACTCCAAAGATTGCTCAGGAGTAACTGTTTCAGCTCTTGTAGAAGCTGTATCTTTAATGCTTGATAATGGAATAAAGGAGGATTTGGGATGGATAAATATAAATAATAAAACACCACCAACAAAGATAATTATAACTATTAAATATTTTAGCCAATGTTTCATATTATAGTTTAAATTACTTTTTTAACGGAAATTGACTCTACCTCGTATTATGACACCCCCACGCAAACGGATTATCCTTGCCGCTGATGGTACAGCTATTGCTGTGTAAGTGATTATAATTACACCATCTGCTCCATTACCTCCCGGATTTAAAAATTGTGTGGGAGCAGGGGCTGTTCCTCCTGCTCCCCCACCACCGCCACCGTAACTACCACCTGCACCTCCGGTACCACCATTGTTTCCAGAAATCGATACAGAACGGTTGTTTCCCCCACCCCCAGCTCCACCTCCACCCGAACCAAGTGTGGAGTTAGTTTCAATTCCTCCTCCTCCAGCTCCTCCTGCACCTCCGGCCTGAGCAAGTGCAGTTCCCCTTCCACCACCTCCACCAGAACCATGCGAACCATTTCCTCCTGCTCCAGAACCAGAACCAAGACCACCAGCAGTTGTATCAAATCCCACACCTCCATTAGTACCATAAGTGGATGTCGCTAATATTCCATTTCCTCCTCCACTTCCTGCTCCACCACTATTACCACCGTTACCAGTCGGATTAAGACCCGCTCCATTTTTACCTACACCATTTTTGTTACCAGCACCACCTCCACCACCCCCACCATTACTTGCGCCAGAGTTACCAGCAGAGCCACCACCGCTTCCCCCGTTTGCTGTTGTGGTAACAGTAAATGTAATAGCCGGTGTTCCTTGTGTAGACGACGTTCCTGCCGCACCTCCTATGCCCCCAACAACTCCCCCAATTCCTCCACCAGATTTGTAAACATTAGACTCGATAGTTCCTTCCCAATAAGTGGCTCCTCCGTTACCCCCAGCCAAATTCCCGCTTGTTCCTGTGCCTCCAACACCAATTTTAAATGCCACGGTTCCACTAATCGCTCCATTACTCAACTTGGTATAAGATCCTCCTCCACCACCAACCCCAGCAACTCCACCACTTGTAGCAGCCGCTCCTCCATCCCCCCCTGCTCCAGCTCCAATAAGTTCAATGGTGTTGTTTGATGAATTCCAATCAGCTGGAACAGTCCAAGGTGATGTATCTGCAGTGGTAAGAAACCCTTGGCAAACTCCCCCTCCAATATCCGTACCAAAACCACAAGTTATTGCGTACGCTTTTGGAACCATGACACCCATGCTTGAAATAAAAAAAGTTGTGATAGTTATGATAGTAAAAATCCGATGAGTATATTTATGAATTTTTAATTTCATCTTTTCATTTTTTATTAGATATTTTATTTTCACAACTTTGAATCTAAACTTTTTTATTGAGCAATGATTTCTACAGTACGAGTTGCATATCCCCAATTGTTACTAGCGTCGACAGCACTATATACAATCGTATGAGTGGTTGTAGTAGAAGTATCAATAGTAACATCATTTAGAGAAACTCCATCCACTGTAAAGTGCAGACCTAAATTATTATTTATAGTTCCATCGGCATTTGTATCAACTACACTTGCTCCCAAATCTATATATGATGTACCTTTTGTAATTTGAGCAGGATTATTTCCATTTATAGTTATTATAGGAGATGTCTTGTCAGAAGCACTCTGATTGCTACCTTGTGAATTGAATGGTTTTGCGTCTTTAACAGCAAATGCTGTCCAGCTAAAATTCAAATCTTCAACAGCATCCTTATTTAATACTATTGTAAACCCATGAGTAGTTTTTCGAGACACTATAAATCGCATATCACCTTGAAGTATCGACTCTTCCAGTGCAACTGTAGTTGAAGCTCCATTCAAAGAAATTGTCGCATTAACGATTGGGATAGATATATAGTCTCTATCAAATACAATATCAACCTTTCTATCTCCTTTAACGACAACTGCGCTTCCAGCAGTATCAGAAGTAAAGTATGGTCGTCCAAAGAAAGTTGTGTCAGAAAGTATTGAAAGAGGAATATTTGCTGAACCAATAGAATCGACTGTAAGTCCTCCTGTGATAGTTACTCCTCCATTTACCGACAGAGTAGTTAGTCCTTCAATGTTTTTTGCATTTAATAGATCAGTTACCATGAGTGGGCTGATAACTGAGACTGTTGAGTTAATCTTGTTTGTAAATATATCCGCAGCAGTGATTGTAGGTGTTACAATCTCTTTTTCTGCAAAGATGCTGTCTGTAAATAGATGTGAGAAATTTACAGCTGTTGTTGAAGCATGTCCAACAAAATATGACAAAATATCTGATGAAGAAATCTCAGTGCCAGTTGCTGTAACTCCGAGTTCAGATGGAGTCTGTCCTTCAAAATATGAGTTCTTTACGAAGACGCTAATCTTTCCAACACCTACTCCGTTGTAATCCTCCAGAGCTTGACCCAATGTCTGGCCAGCTTTCTTTGCCTTCATTGCTACTCCAGATGTTGAAGAAAGTACTAGATAATCTCCAGTTTTTATTTCTCCGTTTTCAGTGGAAACTTTTGTAGGAATACGTCCAACCAAGGCTACTGGATATTTAACACCATCATTTTTATCCAAGTCAGAAGAACCTAAAGTAAGTCCAGGTTGTGTAGATATAATACCAAGTGTTTTATTTACATCTCCTGCGTTTGCAATTCTTATATTGTGAACAGGTGAAGTAATAGCGACTACATCTCCTGGCTCTAGAGCTTCAGTTGAAGCGTACATTTCAGCGACGTCGGAGTTTGATGTGATAAATCGTCTGGCAGTTACAGTTCCTCCCGCAGGTGATGTAGTTGCCACTGCTATACAGTACCCATCTGCATCAACACAAATATCTCCTCTAGGCACCATTATGGTGGTAGTTGATATACCGTTTCCAAACCAAACATGGTTACCTTTGATCATTGGAGTACCTACATTGGCATACAATCCAGTAGTAGTGGACATAAAGAATCCAATAGATGAAGTTGCTCCGTTTGTAGCGATATTAAATATTGGCTGTTGACCTTGGCCATTGGCTCCACCACTAGTTGTTGTACCTATAGTGAAAGCCTGCTGAGCATTGCTGTTTATTATTAGAGATGTAGTTGCAACAGCAAATATCGTGGTTGTAGAACCTCTTGCAGAAGTTGTGGTCCCCAACCAAATGTTTGATGTGTTCAAGAACATATCTCCAACAAGTGAGAACTTTTGGGAAGGAGAGGATGTCCCTATTCCAACCTTGCCTCCATTAGTTGATCCACCAACAGAGAACGCTGGCTGAGCAGTTCCTTGATCTGAAACAACAAATGCTGGATCAAGAGGTCCCATTTCAATTGAGAATTTACCCCAAGGAGATGATGTTGAGATTCCTATTCTTCCTGAAATTCCTCCAGGTATAATACTCAAAGTTGGAGTAGAACTTGTAGCAAATGTTAAAGGAGATGATGTGGAAAGATAGAAAGAGCTTCCAATACTTCTGAATGTCCAGACATCGTCAGTCGGACCGCCAGAAAGTGCAAGTTGAGGGCGGGTAGTTGTTGCGATATTCAGAGAATACATTGGTGTTGTTGTTCCAATTCCTAACATGCCTCCTGTATCTTTCCAGAAGAAGTTAGCATTGTTCTGTGCAAGCACTCCGGCGGGTCCGGCAAATAGAACTGATCCTGGAGTAGCAGAAGTGATTAATCCTCCGATAGCCATAACGCCACATGTCGATGAGTAAACTATTCCAGTCGCTGAAGTGTTTAGACATCCTGTGGTAGTGGTAGAGAGTGTTAAGTTTCCTGCAAAGAGATTGGTGGACGATGCTGTAACAAATGATGAGTAGATAGTTGAAGATGAGTAGTTGAAAGTTTGTAGGGCAGACCATATGTTTGCGTTAGCTAGGTTTAGTTCAGCCAATACCGCTCCTGTTGTAGGAGAGATAGTAAGAGTTGAATTCCCTGCTGTAACAGATGTAACTCCTCCTCCTCCAGCAGATAGACAAGTTCCACCTATCGCATAACAGCCGGTGGTGATATTGAATCCAACGTTTGAAGTAGAAGTTGCAAAACCTGAAATGTTTAATCCACGGATAGTTGTTGTACCAAAACCTCCGAGAGCTATTTCCAAAGCTGAGATGGAAGTTGTTGCTGTACCTGCAACTGTTGTTGATGATATATAGAAGTTAGTTCCGTCATTTCGGAATGTTACTTGACCAAAGTTTGCTCCGGCTGAGAGTGCGAGTTGAGGGGCAGTTGAAGTAGAAAGATTAAGTAACCATTGAGGGGTACCGGTTCCAATTCCCATGTAACCTGCGTAGTTAACGGCAAGCAAATTAGTTATACCATCGTTTTTCCAAATATTAAACAAGTTTCCTGTTTGACTTGCTCCAGAAGTAATATCTATTCCAGAATTTGTTGATGCAGCACTTGTATCAACACTAAAGAAGCTATTTCCACTTGCATCTGCGACATTGAAAGCAGAGGTAGATGAAACAGCTATATTTACTGCTCCAAATTTATTAACCTCAAAAAAAGTTTGTGTTGAGGATCCGATTACAAAAGATGATAATCCCGCAACTGAGTTTATAGATAATTGTGCCCAAGGAGTTGTAGTTCCAATACCAAATTTCTTTCCTGTGTTGTCCCAGAAGAAGTTAGAATTATCTTGTGCCAGTACTCCTCCAGCTCCAGCAAATAAGACTGAACCAAGTGTTGCTGATGTAATTGTTCCTCCTATAGCCATACTTCCACTTCCTCCACCTACACATGTTCCTCCTATTGCATAACAACCAGTGGTGATATTGAATCCAACGTTTGATGTTGTTGTTGCAGAACCATTCACATTAAGACCTGTGACAGTTGTTGTTCCGAAACCTGTAGATGAAACAACAAGCTTTCCATTCACATCGAGTATTCCATTAGGAGTAGCAGTTGTTCCAACTGAAAGATTTCCAGCAAAAGCAGAGTTGTTGGTTGTTGTAGAAAGGAGAGAACCAACTGTTAGTTGTGTACCTGTTGCAATTAAAGCTCCTGATGAATTTGTTGTAACAACAGAGTTGGCAGCTAGTGTTGCAAGGGATGTAAGAGGAACGTTTGAAACAGTTAATGCTCCTCCACTGTTTGAAAGGCCAGAGCCTAGTAGTGATGTAAATGCTGAACCACCAATGTTGAAGTTAGTAGTTGATGCTGTAACAAATGAACCATATGTAGTAGATGAGTAGTTAAATGTTTGTAGTGCTGAGAAAACATTAGCAGTATATGTCTTTGGAATTGTAGTGGATGCATTGATGTATGCATTAGTAGTATTGTTAAGGAAAGTTGTGTCGAGTGTAAGAGCGTTGGATGTGTTAAGTAATCCTGAGCCAAGGAGGTTGTTAAATGATTGACCATTAACTACGAGGTTTGTAGTTGAAGCATATGTAAATGAACCGAGTGTTGTGGAAGAGTTAGTGAATGTTTGAAGAGCTGACCATGTGTTTGCATTGTTTAAGTTAAGATTGAAAGCGTTGCCAGAGTATGTAAGGCCAGTACCTGCAGTAGTTGTAGCTGCACTGTATACTATTCCGTTTGCTCCGATAGCTGCTCCTCCAGTAGCAAGGTTTGATAGGTAGAGATTTGATGAGAATGTAGATGATGCAGTTGAGAATAGTCCATTAAGGAATCCTACTGTAGTTGATGTAGAAACATAGTTAGTAGAAACAGAGAAAGGCCAAGCAAATGATGACTTAGAGTTTAATGTTGTTTGTAGATCAGAACCATTGAGAGAAAGTGTTCCGATGTTAGCTGTTGTAGCTGAAGCATATGTAAATGATCCGAGAGTAGTAGATGAGTTAGTGAAAGTTTGTAGTCCTGTGAAAGTGTTAGCAGTGTAGGTCTTTGGAATAGTTGTGGATGCATTGATGAGAGAAGTTACACCTGAAGTAAAATCTGAAATCTGTGAATTAACAATAGATAAGTTCGGAAGTGAACTGATGCCTGAAACTGAAGAAGTGGCTGAAAGATTTGTAACAAAACGTGGATCGAATAAAGAATTAAAAGTGTTGGTATATACCCCGTTTGTAACAGTACCAGCATTACCTGAAATTGCTCCTGTAATTATTTGTGAAAATGTATTAGCTCCCGTAAAAGTGTTAGCTGTGTAAGTCTTTGGAATTGTAGTTGATGCATGAATAAAGGCTTGGACGAGAGTATCTGAATAGTTAACTACACCTAAGTTTGTTCTAGCTGTTGCAGCATCGGTTGCCCCTGTACCTCCACGAGCCACAGAAAGAAGTCCAAGCCATGTTGGTGTAAAGGTATGAGTGTCTCCAGCTGATGTAATAGTTAATCCAAGATTTGTATCAGTACTAGTAGCAAAAGTTTGTGTAGCTCCTGTCTGTACAGAAGAATATTGAGCACCAATAGAAGTTATACCTGAACCAGCTGCTCCTGCATCAGTACCACAACCAAATTTTCCTGTAGCAGAATTCCAAATTAATTTATCTGATGATCCAGAACAAGAAGTTAAACCTGCTCCATAAATATATCCTGAATTTAATTGCAAACCTTTTGAAAGATTTAGTCCTCCAGTTAGAGTTGATGTAGCAGATCCTGTTACATCTAAACTTCCATACAAAGTAGTGTTACCTGTTACTTGGAGTGTTGATGATGCAAAAATTCCTCCGAGTGATCCGATTGAAAAAAGATTATTTAAAAGTGAATCTTGAACATGAAAAATATTTGATGTTTGTCCAGATGCAGAACGTATTAAAAGTGGAACAGAATTTGTACTTGTTGCTTCGATAGTTACAACAGCATTTGATACAGAAGTTGTTGTTCCAAAAGATGATGCACCAGTTCCACTCACTTGGCTTGCAAGTTGTGCGAAAGCGGAAGAGCTAATTCTTTGCCTTGGTGAAAGAGTTTCAAAAGTGGAATTGTCAGATGAAACTTCTACTTGCAAATAAATATCCTTATTAGTATTAAAATTATAATTCAGAGCATCAGGATATCCATTCGATGTGTCTCCAATATTCACATTGAAAACACCTTGACGAACTACAGATGAAAATGATGAAGGAGAAGATGCCGGCCAAAGCTTTGATCCACCACCTACAGTTGAGTCGTTCCAAATAGAAAACTTGAAGTAGTAGCTTGTTCCTGCTCCACCAACTAGATCACCTGAAGAGTTAGTCAAACGACCTTGATATGGAAGAATCGTTGCAACCCCAGAAACTGCATAAACATCAACTGAAAAAAAAGGAGATAAAGAGATAAGAAAAACGAGAACTAATATGAAGATTTCTCTTGTTATCTTTGAAAGCTTCTTGAATGAAAATAAATCAAACTTCATTAATAAAATTATAACCTTCAACTTGACTCCAAATGTAAAAAATATGTGGACAACTAACACTTTTATAAGAATTAAAGTAAGTATTTTTATTGTAAATTTTAATCAAATTTTAAAACAATGATTATACAAAATTATAGACAATTTTTTTATCTTACTTTTCTTAAAATAAACACAACTTTAAAATAAGCGGAAATCCAAAATTATTAGAAAATCTGACAAAAAACGAACTCTAGCAGCTGAAATATCTTTTAACTATATATAGATGTATATATATCTATTAATCTTTATTAATGTTTAAAATATTAATAAAATTGAAATAAGGCTAGTAATAAGGAATATCTTTAAGTAGACCAATTATCCATAAATTGACTTCAAGATCTGAATTCTCTTGAAATATTTGAATTATTGGGAGATATTAATAATTTATTTATTTTTTTTGTTTAACAATAAACAATATAAATAAATTATGTCAAATTGATTTTTTGAGTAAAATAACCAAATACCCTTATGTAATAGGGTTCTTATAGACTTCTTCTTAATGCTTCCCTACTCTAAACTGATGCCAATAATTTTTGTGACCTTACCGGGAATCGAACCCGGATTCCAGCCTTGAAAAGGCCGTGTCCTAACCGTTAGACGATAAGGCCAACTTAACAGAAAAACTATATCATTTTTTGTACAAAAAGCAAAAATTATGATATTTTTATTTTGTGTTAATCAGGGCGATTAGCTCAGTTGGTAGAGCGTCTCATTGACGTTGAGAAGGTGACAAGTTCGAATCTTGTATCGCCCACAGAATACATTCATGAAAATTCTTAGTATCGAAACTAGTTGCGATGAAACAGCAGTTTCTATCGTCTTGGCAAATGGAGGAGTGGAATCTCCTTCTTTTGAAATACTTGGTAATGCACTTTTTTCACAAATAGACATTCACAAAGAATTTGGTGGAGTCTATCCAATGGTTGCAAAACGTGAACATGCAAAAAAACTAACTCCCCTTCTAGAGAAAGTTTTGCTTGATTCTAAAATGCTAAAAATTGAAGAAACGGATTATCCAGATAAACTCTGGAATGATATTGAATTTATTTTGAAAAAAGAAGAAGGTCTGTATTTAAATTTCAAAAATAAATTTGAAAAAATAAAAAAACCTGAAATAGATTTCATTGCTGTTACTTCTGGTCCTGGCCTAGCTCCGGCATTGTGGGTCGGAATTAGTTTTGCTTTAGCTCTTGGAAAATTATGGGAAATTCCAGTTATTCCTACAAATCACATGGAAGGTCACATCGCATCAGTCTTGATTGAAAATAATGATGAAAGAAAAATTATTTTTCCAGCACTAGCACTTTTAATTTCTGGCGGACACACTGAACTTGTAAATATAAATAATTGGGGTGAATATAAAATTGTTGGATCTACTAGAGATGATGCAGTAGGTGAAGCTTTTGATAAAGCAGCTCGTATGCTTGGACTTCCCTACCCAGGCGGTGTAGAAATTTCCAAACTCGCAGAATATGCCAGAACAAAAAATTTGTCTAAAATTGCGAAGCTTCCCAGGCCAATGATTCATTCCGGTAATCTTGATTTTTCTTTCTCTGGACTCAAGACCGCTGTTTTATATTATATGCGTGACAATTGGAAAAATGAGAATAACGAAATAATAAGTACAGATGACGAAAAAGCTGACTTAGCTAGAGAGTTCGAAGACTCTGTAATCGAAATTTTACTTAAAAAGACGGAGCAAGCTATCGTCCAATACTGCATTAAAACCTTGATTATCGGTGGTGGAGTGATAGCAAATAAGAAAATAAGAGAGAATTTTGGGCTCCTAGAAGCCAAATATGAGGGTCTATTGGTCAAAATACCTGCAAAAAGCTTGTCTACGGACAATTCTATGATGATAGCAGCGGCTGCTTACCTCAACGCCTACCTCAATCCTGCCATCCTTAAAGGACAACAGGAGATTGAGGCGAAAGGAAACCTTAAACTGGGGATATTAAATTTGCATTAAAACTATTGGTATTATAAACTAATTAAGGAAGTACAAAAAAGGAAAAATCCGCTTTACGCGGATTTTTCCTTTTTTAGTTTATTCTTGTTTATTATCTTGCTAACTTGTTAGAAGTTCTGAACCAAAGATATGCTACTACTCCTATTGCAAGCATAAGTAACCATACTACCCCACCCCACATTGTACTGAACAATGAACCCAATGATGAAGCGTGAAAAGCAGTATTAGGGAAATTCATTACATTTGTAGATACAACTTTGTCGATAGTGATTGTTAATACCTTTGAATCAGTACCGTTACAGTTGTTGTAACCATTTAGAGTTACTGTGTAAGTACCTGATTGTGTTGGTGTTCCACTAATCA
>JACDEV010000007.1:0-5054 GCA_013816135.1 Patescibacteria group bacterium
TAGTTCCTCCATAAGGGGTCTCGTTTAAATATGTTTGTAAGATTTCATTTTTGCTATAAGCATGTTCAAGTCTGACGGCTAAGATAAGTTCCTTTATCTTTCTTGAGATACTTTTTTTCCCAGTTAGCAGGTTATTTTTTACAACTTGTTGAGTAATAGTTGAACCTCCTTGAGAAAGATTAGCTGATGTAACATCTGCCAAGAAAGCACGTACTATTGAAGTTGGGTTAAAACCAAAATGCTTGTAAAAATTTTCGTCTTCAATGGAAATTGTGGCGTTCTTTAAAAAAGGAGACATTTGGTCCAATCCTACTTCCGTTCTGTGCATGGAACGATGTAGATCATACAGTAGTACTTTGCCTGTACTATCATAAATTTTGGTGGATTGTGGTAATTGTGAATTATGAAAATTGTCTATAGAAGGAAGAGGAATGACAAGTGCCCATAACACTAAAAAGGTAACAAACAAAAAAATTGAAAATGAAGCAATACCCGCCGCTTTCAGAGGGGTAAGTTTTTCTGGAATAATTTTTTTAAGTTTTTTATACGTTAAAGATACAAGAGTTTTGTTCTTTTTTTGCAAAAATCGATTAAGGCTTATTAGTCTTTTCTTAAGGGAATTCATAAGTAAACTATTTAATAATTATTTAATATATTATACTTAATTTGGTCAAAGTCAATTATTTTACTCAATAAAAGTTAATAAACTGTTGATATAATTTAATAATAAATTAATATATCCTTAATTGAATAGTTAACCCTCGGCATCAAATGCCGAGGGTGTGCGACTACTCTTCACTGAGTAATAGAAGTGTTGCTTCGTTGATAGTTTCCAATCGGTGCACAGCACCTGGTGGAATATTGAATGTAGAGTTACGACTGAATGGGGTCTCCACCCCGTTCATAATGAAGGTACCAGATCCCATGATAATCTTCACACGTCGCCGACATGGCTTTGTTTCAGTGGGGAATACCTTCCCAGCACGAAATCCAAGTAACACGGCAACACGGAATCCTCCTTTTGGGTGGGCACGTATGAAAGGAATTGATCCATTGGCTTTTAGAAATTCACCCTCAAATAGAAGTTCGCCGAAACCATCGACTTTCATCTTTACTGGTTCTATACTCATTTATGCCTCCTTTTAAACTTTAACATATAATTATATTAAAGTAAATAGGGACGGTAATTGGAGATATTGAGCATATATAGTTATACTCTAGCTATGGAAAAGAAAAATAAAGTTAAATATTTTTTAGGAGGATTCTGGATACTTTTCCTATTAACTTCGCTATATATATATTTCTTTCAACAAGCAATTTTTCAAAATGAGATATCGAGAGTTTTCGGATCATCTCTTATATTGGGTTATATTGTTTATTTAATTGCTGGCTGTCTAAGGGGCTTCTCCTTAATCCCTATTACATATTTTATAGTTGTCGGAATAATTTTTTTACCACCTTTACCATTATATATTCTAACTATAGTAGGGGTGCTTGTCTCTTCTAGTTGTATATATTATTTTTCTGAATATATGAATTTTGATCATTATTTTGAAACAAGACATAAAAAACAAATTTTAAAAATTAAAGAGGTACTTTCAAAGAACGAATTACCTATTGTCATTACATGGAGCTTTATGCCTTTCTTACCAACAGATTTAATTTGTTATGTTTGTGGAAGTTTAGAAGTTGATATCAGAAAATTTTTGTTAGGGGTGCTAATTGGGGAGGGTGTTTCATGTGCTATTTATATTTTTTTAGGAAAAGAAGTATTGAATTATCTAACTTAATTTTGATAACACTTAAAAAAGATTTTATATACTATAAACAACTTATCAACAACAAGGATTGACATTTACCTCGCGAATTAATAATATATTAAAATTAGATTAAAATAATCTAATACATTATCAGCTAAGTACAACTATATGGAAACAACAACAATTGGGGTGTTTCCCAATAGAGCAAGGGCAGAGCAGGCCATTGTCGAATTGCGTGACAGCGGTATAGCAGATGCGGATCTTTCATGTGTTTACACCGATAAAGATGGTGAAATCGTGAATGGTTCTACGGGTGATAAGGTAGGCGCAGGAACGATGAAGGGCGCTACTGCAGGTGCAGTAGTGGGAACAATAGCAGGATTGATTGTTGCAAACGGTATCCTTCCTGGTATTGGAACTTTGTTTGTAGCAGGACCATTGGCTACAGCTCTTGGATTTACTGGGGCAGCAGCTACAACAGTTGCAGGTGCAGCAACTGGAGCCGTTGCAGGGGGATTATTAGGAGGTCTGTCTTCCTTAGGTGTTGCAAAAGAAGATGCTGAGCTTTATGAGAGCCATGTGCAAAGAGGAGATGTATTGGTAATAAGCCGATCATCTTCTATTGATGCATTAGATATCTTCAGAAAAAACAATGCTATGGAAGTAAGACAGTACAGCAGGTAATTGATTAGGTTATTTAAAAAGTAATAAAAATTATATGAACATAATATTATGGATCGTCTTCGGTGCTTTAGTAGGATGGATAGCTTCTCTGATTATGAAAACAGATGCTGAACAAGGAGCATTTCTGAATATAGTGGTAGGTATAGTTGGTGCAGTTCTTGGTGGATGGATAATGAATTTATTTGGTAAAGTTGGTACCACAGGATTCAATCTCTACAGCTTCGTTGTTGCACTTCTTGGAGCAGTTGTTCTTATTGCCATCGTGAAAGCCGTAAGAAGGGCATAATAAAAGTTTGTTTGTTTACTAAATAAAAAAGCCTCCATGGAGGCTTTTTTATTTAGTAAAATAATCATATACGATTTTTGATATATCTCTTATATTTGAAGCTAGGATATTGAAGTCCTTACCTCGTGTCATTACACATAATATATAAGGTCCTTGTGGGCTATAAATTATTCCACAATCATGAAGCTCTCGATCCGTCAGATTACCTTGAGGTGTAAATATCTGTCTTTCCCCAAATTTTTGGGAAACTTTAACATTGGTAGGAATGCCTGCTTGGATACCTTCTGGAAAGTCAGGAGTGGCCATCATACGAAGCATTTTTTCCGAATTTTCTCTAGAAAGATACGTGCTGTTGTATAGAACCCTAAGAAATGAAGAGTATGTTCTGGTTGTCATAAAATCCAGTGAGTTTGTAGGAATATCTATTTTGAGATCTTGGTATAATTTTTCAAATGACTCTGGTTTTAGAGCAGTGTGAAGAAGAGTTAAAGCATTATTATCAGAGTTGTCTATTATGTATGAAAGAAGTTCCGCTATGCTGTAGCTTTTACCAGCTTCAATACTTTTATTAGGCTTAAAGAATTCAGCTTTATTATTATCAAAAGATCCGTCATAAATTATTCTCGTAAAAAGAAAACTCGAATCAGTTTCGGAAAATTTGAGTGCTTCCATAGTTGCAGGAACTTTCAGCATGCTTGCAGGAGAAAAAGTTTTTTCGTTATTTATGCCGGACCACTTTCCGTTAGTTAAATTTAGAAAATAAACGGAAATGTCGTTGTCCACATAGCCTTGGCTGTATTTCAAAATCTTTTCAGAAAGTAAAGTATCTTCATTATATGGATTATTATTATTTATATTACAAAGCAAAACAGGACTTATGTATTCATATCCACCTTCACGCAAGATTTGAGTCTTAATAATCACTGGTTTTATAAACACTTTCGACACAATCATTCCACATATAAATGAGAAAATAACTCCGAAGCCTATAAAAATTGACTGTTTGTATTTTTTCATTGTCTTTCACCAATTTGTTGTCTCCACATTGCATAATATAAACCTTTTTTATCAAGCAATTCGCTGTGTGTACCTGATTCGATTAATTCACCTTTTTCCAATACGTTTATACAGTCTGAGTGCATGATAGTTGATAGGCGATGTGCAACTAGGATTGTAATATGTTTTTTCTCACTGTTAAGTTGTTTAATGGTTTTAGTGATCTCTTCTTCTGTAAGGGAATCTAGTGAAGAAGTTGCTTCATCAAAAACTAGTAAATTTGGTTTTCGTAAAATAGCTCGTGCAATAGATAATCGTTGTTTTTCTCCACCTGATATTTTTACTCCGCCTTCACCGATAATAGTGTCCAAACCTTTTTCTGCTCGAGCTAAAAGGGAATCTGCTGCACTTTGATGAAGGGCTTCTAAGCATTCCTCATCTGTAGCAGTTGGATTGACGAAGAGTAAATTTTCTTTTATTGATCCAGCAAATAACTGTGTATCTTGTGTGACAAATCCAATCTGAGATCTGAGTTCTTCCAAGTTTATTTCAGATTCATCTATGTTGTTATACTTTATATTTCCTGAGGTTGGCTTATATAGACCTACCAGTAGTTTAACTAAGCTGGTTTTACCAGATCCTGACGGCCCAACAAAAGCGACTACTCCACCCTTATCCGCCTTGAAAGAAATATTGGTAAGTGCGTTTTGTTTTGCTGTGGGATAGGCAAAGGATAAATTTTCGAAGACAAGAGATTCTAAAATTCCTAAAGGTTTTGTTTTTTCAGGAATTTTTTCCCTCGGTATAGATAGTGTATCTTCTAGCCTTTTAAGTGAAGCCTCAGCCTCTCGGTAAGTATTTATAACAGTTCCCAATTCTTGGAGAGGTCCAAAGACAAAGAAAGAATAAATAAAAAGTGAAAAGAATTGACCAAAAGTTATAGTTTGCAAGAAAATCAAAAGCATCATGAAAAGCAAGATGAGTGTTCGCAAAAAATTAATTACTGTTCCTTGAATAAAACTAATACTACGGACATATCTTAGTTTCTTTAGTTCAAGAGCTAGTATTTTATCCGTTGTGTCGTTGAGACGTTTTATTTCTTGTTTTGAAAGCCCTAAACTTTTTACAAGTTCGATATTTCTCAAGGATTCAGTTGTAGAACCAGCCAAGGAAGAAGTCTCTATAACAATCTGCTTCTGAACATTTTTTATTTTTTTACTCAAGACCAAACTCATTGTTCCGATGATTGGGACTGTTAGAGCATATGCCAAGGCAATTCCCCAATAAATGGTAATAGCATAAATAGTTACAAACACGAATCCAATAAG
>JACDEV010000007.1:5064-38801 GCA_013816135.1 Patescibacteria group bacterium
GTACTTACCAGTTTTTCTACATCCCCGCGAGCTTTCTGTAGGATATTAAGGGTTTCTCCGCTTCTTTGATCTTCAAACACACTATATGGCAGTTCTAATGAGTGAGTGACACCCAGTGCATATATTTTCGCCCCTAATCTTTGAGTAATATTATTTAAATAATAATCCTGGAAGTTTTTTGCAACTCTTGAAACGAAAGCTACTCCCATAGATAACGCCAGTAAGAAAGCTACACCTTTGAAGAATTGAATAAGAGTATAATCATTAAATTTTGTGGCGTATCCATCAATAACATGTCTGAAAATAATAGGATCCAGTAGTGTAAATATCTGATTTATTGACGCAAGAATTAAGACGAGAATGCAGAGTTTCCAGTATTCCTTTATATTTGTGATTAGTAATTTCATTCAGCTAGTTTATCTGTCTAAGTAGGCCTTGTAAAGGAAAGGATTGCAATGCAACAATCCATCTACAAAAAAATCGGATGGGTGTCCATCCGATTTTTTAGGTAAGTTTAGATATTACGATTTATATTTATATATTACAAGATTGGATAACTCCACTGTGAGGAGCTATATTGATTGCATTAGATAATGCAACTGATGCACTTGAGGCTGTGACTGACTGGAGTGTTCCTGATGTATCAACATAGTTATATATATTTGAATTACAAATTCCTAATACTACTGCTGTTGTAGTTGTAGGAGTTACCACTACAGTAACTGGAGTTGAAGAAACAATCGTCGTGCTAATAACTCCGCTATGAGGGGCGATATTAACTGCATTCGCCAAGGCCATCTGTGGATTGTCCGCAATTATAGTTTTCATGTTTCCAGAAGTGTCCACATATTGGTAAGTGGCTGCAAAAATACTTGGAGCGAATGATAGCAAAGCTACCAAAGCGATTGTTCTTATTGTTGTTGATTTCATAGTTTTTTTAGTTTATAAATTGGTAGACTCATAAGCTTATTTAATATCTTCAAAGCATCAGAGTCAATACCTACTATTTAATATGAACTTAATATTGATAAAATGCAAGCAAATAAATATTAAAGCACATAAAAAAAATAAGTCCACAATATGGTGAAACTCGCTTTTTCAAATCTGTGAAGTAATCGAGGTCCTTGTATATGCTAAAGATATTCGAGAGGAGGTTTAGGTTGGAAAAAACCCTTTAGTTTAAAAAAGTAATAAATAGGATAAACTCCTACAAAAGATAGAAACATACTTGTGAAAACATCAAGAAAATGATGAACGCCTACATAAACTCGTGAAATAGCAACGACAGACGCTATAAACCAAAGAATAAATGAAAGCTTTCGATTAAAATAGTAAAAGATTGCAGCCACTGAAGACACCAATAAGACATGGTCTGAAGGAAAGCCATTATCATTAGCATGCGGAATGAGTGGAGTGTAGTTTCCCACAACAAAAGGTCTAGGATTGAAATAAAGATGATTTGCAATAATAGATAATAGAAATATGAGTACCAAAGAAGGGATTGCGAAATAAATAATTCTTTTCTTTGTAGTCCAGTCTTGACGTAAGAAAAAAATTCCGCTTAAAACGAAGCTTAAGACAAAAAGATACTTCGCTCCAAAAATAAATAGTGAATTTAACATTATTTCAATTATACCATGTGACTTGAGAGCGTTTTATGGGTGAAGAATTATTTAGCAAGCGCTTCCCTAGCTTTTTTCATAGTTTCCCCCCAAAAAATAAGATCCTTAATAATACCTTTAGCACTTTCTACATGTCTCTCATTAAATTGATATTCACCTTTTTCGTTTAGGTTTTCCCAATAATTAGGTAGGAGTATCTGTTCTCTTAGGTCGTACATTTTTATTTCACCTGCAACACCTCTAAGATGCTCTACTGCTCTAGCGCCCCCTGCAAGTGAACCATAGCTAACAAAACTTACAGGCTTATAGTTCCATTCTAAATATAGATAGTCAATTGCATTTTTTAAAGCAGGTGAAAATGAATGATTATATTCTGGAGTAACAAATATAAAGGCATCTGCCTCACTAATTACTTTTGACCACTTTATTGTGTGTTCTAGAGAGTATTTATTTTGAGAAGGTGGAATTGGTTCATTTAAAAATGGTAGGTTAACTTCAACAAGATCAATTAATTCTACATTTATATCTGACATTTCTTTTGCTATATTATATATCCAAGTTGTTGGCTGGATACCGAATCTTCCTGGTCGAGTAGAGCCTGAAATAATTTTTAGATTGATCATATTTACTTTTATAAAAATTTATAATAATATTAATTAATACTATATATTTTAAAGTACTATAATAAATATAGCAAATGAAAGTAGTATCAAACAACAAAACAGAGTTATGTGTAAAGAGCCTAAAATTAATGGGCGATTTTTGGACACTTAGAATAATTGACGCACTAAAAGTAGGAGACACGAGGTTTTGTGAACTTCAGAGAGCAGTTGGGAACGTAAATCCTGTAACACTTACTAATAGGCTCCAAAAACTAGAAAACTCAAAATTAATAAAAAGAAAAGCTTTACTAGATAATATTTCAGTTATATATAGTCTTACACAACTTGGAAAAGAGAGTCTACCTATTCTTCAAGCCTTGAATAGTTTTGCTAAGAAATTAAACAAATAAAGAATACTCCTCAGATTTATGATCGGTTTCTTTTATTTGAAGCATTTTTTACACTTACAACCTTTTGGTTTTATATATTTGTCGAAGTATTCCTTGCCATAGTGGTAGGTAAGTTCCTCTCCTGATTTTATTGCCCGCAATGAAGATATATAGATGTGACCTTTAGGTCCTGTGGCTTCACAGCTCGGCTGGCAAGAATGGTTTATATAACGGGCTATATTCCTAGGTATATTTCCATTGATCATTTCGTCTTTGCTTGTCCAAAAGAAATATTTACCACGAACATTTTCCTGTTCAGATTTTTTTACATTTTTTCCTATATATTCAATGATGTATGAATTTTTAGGAATCAATTCAGTGGTAAAGAGTCCTTTTCCCGTTTGTGAACGTCTAACTTTCAGCGTGAATTTTTGTCTCATCTCAGATTGCTCGAATATTAGTTAGATATACATTCTCCAACTGATCCTGTCTGAAAGCCCTTATTAAAAGAGTTCACTCTCTGTGCGGAAGATCCATGAGTCCAAGATTCAGGGTTAACTCTACCTAATGTTGCTTTTTGGATTCTATCGTCACCAACAGCTGCTGCAGCATCTAGAGCTTCTTTTATTTCACCAGGTTCAAAAACTCCAAGATCTTTTATAGAATATGCCCAAAGCCCTGCAAAACAATCTGCTTGAAGTTCAGTATTTATAGATTGCTGATTTGTTTCTATGTTCTCTGCTAAACCAAGTTCTTTTTGTACATGGTGTCCGACTTCATGAGCAATCACATATGCTTCTGCCACATCTCCACCTTGGGCCTTAAATCGATTTTTTAGTTCATCAAAAAAGGTCTCATCTAGGTATATTGTAGAATCTGCGGGACAGTAGTGCGGACCTACATCAGAGGATGCGCCACCGCAAGCAGACATTGTTGCAACTCGAAAAAGAACAAGTTTTGGAGGTGTGTATGTTTTGTTATTTTTTGAAAAAACTTTCGTCCAGGTATCATTCGTAGATCCAAGTACAGTTGAAGCAAACACTTCATATGAGTCAGCTCCTTCAAAGTCTTTTGAATTGTATGACTGTTCGATTGGAACTTGAGTATTTTGTAATTGTGAAAGAACGTCAGTTACATTTCCTCCACCTAAGTAATTCAAGGCAAGAACAATTAGTAAGCCTGTGAGACTAAGGCCTCCGCCTATAGCAACAGGCCCCATGGATCGCCGATCCTCAACATTACCTCTCCCTGTTAGATTTTCCCAGTTTGCCATATAGAATATTATATGTGTAAAAAAAAATTAAGGAACTATTAATGAGATTAAATTTGTGTTAAAGAATTTTACAATATAACTTCTGGAATTATTAGAGGAGCTATGGGTTCAATCAGAGGTTTGTTTTTGAGTATATTCCAATTTGAATTATAATTTCGCAGCCAAAATCTAAGTTTACTGTCTTGAACATATACAAAATAAGAAATGATTAGTATAAAAATTTCAAATATGAAAGCAAATTTATTCCAAGGGATGTTTAATTTGTTAGTTGTATAATTTATTAATGTGTTTCCTATCTTTTGATGTAATAAATATAATGGGTATGTAAGTCCACCAATTATCATAAATACTCTAATAAAATATTTATTTTTTACATATTTTGAAAAGTATACAAGTAAAGGAATGGTTATGAAAAATAGTAGATGAAGATAAATAACTATCTCTGCGTCTAAAGGATTTATAGATGTATATGTTGGTAGAGATAATGGGATTAAATAAATTGAGAAAGCTGCGCTTGTAGCAAGTAGTATCCAATTAATATAATAACTAATAAAATCTTTTGTTTTGTTTGACCATATTAAGGCTAATGTTGATCCAAAAATAAAATATGAGGCATGACGTACCAAAGCTAGATTAATGAAAAAATTTTGGTCAATATGTAAAGCAAATGACAGTCCACTGAGTATTATCCATCCAATTAAGAAATGTCGAAGTTTTTCATATGAAAAAAAATATACAAAGAAGGAAATTAGAATATAAAATATTAACTCAACATTTAAAGTCCAATATGAAGGATCAATAAGACTGTGTAGACCCGTCAGACCATTTACGGTATCTCCTAGCATTGTCATGCTTGAGAGATATTGCCAAAAATTCAAACTGTTAGTATTAGGCACTAAGTGAGAAATAATGTAAGTTAGTGTACAAATTATCCAAAACAAAGGAAAAAGTCTAATAAATCTACCTTTTAAAAATTCTTTTAATGGTTTGCCCTCCAATGATTGAAATATGACAAATCCACTTATTATAAAAAATAATTGCACACCTAGATTTCCATATCTATACCAATGTATAGCGGAAGATTCTGGAACAGAAAAATAATGGTAATTCATAACCCAAAATGCGGCTAGGAAACGTGCCACATCAAGTAAGGAGAAATATGATTTTTGAAGCATATAGGACAGATTAGATGTATTTTATGGCTAGTATAGCTTATATTTAAAATGTGTGCAGTAATGGTCTCATATACAAAATATCTTTCTCCTCATAAGTTTTCCTCAACACACATAAATCCTTATTAGGATTTTGTTGTTCTCGGCTCGTCAGCCTGTGAAAGTCTCAGAAAACTTATGAATCAACAAGCGACCTAAATTTCTTGAGCGAAGCGATTAGAAATTGGAAGTACTCTTGTGGTGATTTTTTACAAAACAAAAACCCCATAGTCGGGGTTTTTGTTTTGTAAATTTTGAAACTAAACCTTTACAATCATAAGGACTCCAACAACTATAGCGGCGACAGCAGCTATAACATGAGAGTGACGGAATGGGGCAAAATGACTGACACCGTACGCAAGGAAGAAAACAATTTCAGCGATAGTGAGTAGTGACATTGTATTATATTAAAAGTTATTAACCGACCTCAAATAATATTATAACATGTAATAGTAAAATTCGTCACTAGGTATTAAAAAGTAATTTTTGTACAAACAAAAAGACCTGTTCTCTTTGCAGATACTGAGGTCTTTTTGTTTCTTTTATTTTGGTTATCTATTCGGGTTTCCAGGAAGTGCTTCACACACAATCCCATTATGGTTTCCATCAAGGTGATATACATCCATATTCTTCCCTAATGCGTTACATCTATCATATACGTACTGAGCTTCTGGTTGAGTCTTAAAGTCTGCACAATTATAGTCTTTCTGTTGTGCGTTACAAAAAGCATCAACACTTGAAGGTAAAAGGTTTCCTTTTGAATCTCGTTGTATCTGTGAAGCTGCGAATGATCCCGTTTGAATAAGTTTTCCTAGGTCATAGTCTTTGTTTGATGATTCCAAACCAAAAGCAGTAAGCAATAGTAAAATTGCTCCACCAATGACAACTTTCGCCCATGTTGCTTTAACAAAAATTAAAGTTATAACTGCAAGCGCTATCAACCCACCGATAATCCACAAACGCGCTTTTTTATTATTTTGGATAGGAACATGAGGGTCTTCTTGAGATAAAGGTGATGTATGTTTGTCCATAAGGTTTATATTTTAATTAACACGAATTAAATATGAATTAGAACTTATGAATTTTAGCTCTGTTCAGTATCTGTATCCTCAGGAGTATTTTCAAATCTCACTTTGTTTTCTGCCATCCATTTCTTTGCATCTTCTTCGCTGTGGTCAGATTCTTTCATTGCCTCAGGATGAGCTTCTTTGTAATGAGGTTGTAGCGCTCTCATCCATTCTTCGAAATTTTCTCCTTTTGCAGTCACTTCACATAAGTCACATTTAAGTGTCTTCATATTTTTTGTTTAATTATTTGTTCTGAAGTTGACCATATCACCCTCGACTGTTCCGTATTGATTCTTTGCTACCAATCTGTAGAAATATTTTGTATTACTGTTTAAATTTGTTTGATCAAATAATACATTTGTCGCTTGCGCGTCTCCATTTAATGTTTGAGTAGGTGTGGTCATTTTAACAACAGTTCCTATCAATGAATTTTCACTGTATTCGAACCAGTAAGTTGTCACTGCGCCGTTAGGTGTTAAACGTCCGTTTAATCTAGCAGATGAAGCAGATATATTTGTTGCTGCTGTTGTATCAACTGTTGGAACCGTTGCGGCAGCTGGACCAACTGTAATAAAGCTCTGAGTTGCACCGTTAACTGTTCCGTACTGGTTTTGAACATTGATTCTGTAATAATAACGTGTTAGGGAATTAAGGTTTGCTATTGTTTGGGAAACAGTAACAGAAGAACTACCATCGCCTGCGGCTTTGAATTCAGTCAAGTTTCCGAAATTGTTATCTGTTCCGTATTCGAACCAATAAGTCGACTGTGAACCATTAGGATTGTACTGGCCGTTTAATACAGCTCCTGTGCGTGTTATACCTGTGGCTTGATTTGTCGTTGCTGAAGGAGGATTTCCTTGTGTGGAAGGGTTATTATTGGTAGAGAAGCTATAAGTAGTTCCTTGAGTTGTACCGAAACTATTTTGGGCAACAAGTCTGAAATAGTAAACAGTATTAGCATTTAATTTTGTAATATATCCTGGTGTACGGATTCGAACATAACCAGAACCTATAGATTGGACAGTTGTCTTCAAGCCAAGATTGTTAGTAGTTCCATATTCATACCAATAAGTTGTCGGTGATCCATTCGGAGTAACATACCCTGTAACAACTACCGATGAATTTGTTGGAATAGTGTTTCGGTCACCTTCTACTGTTGGTAAATCCTTACTTCTTACAATTGGATTTTGAGTATTAGAAACTACATTTGTTGTAGATGCGTTCGGAGTACTGGTTGCGTTAGGACCGCCTTCCAGGTCATCCTTGTGCTTAAAAAGTAATATACCTCCTAAAATTAAGAGTAACAAAACAACAATTGCAATAACAGAATTTCTATTCATAAAAAATTTGAGTTTAATTAATAACTAAATATACCTATACTTAATATAAACTTAATCAAATAAAAAGGCAAGCTTTTTATTAACATGTAACTAAATTAGGGGGGGGAAACCAACTAGTCCTCGAACTAGTTGATGATCCTAACTGGCTACGAGAGTAAGACAAAAGACCCTTTCGGGTCTTGTCTTGGCTCCTTGTTGTCGACAAGTTCAGAACTCTGAATTGGAAGAAAATTAAAATAGAGTTGGAAATTATGAAATTTAGTTTTATATAAACAAAAAAGTCGTGAGTATCGCATACTCAGCGACTTTTTCACGACTTTCGATTGGTGCTATCCGCTATTAGAAGAACTTGAAGTCGTTTAAAGTAAGCTAGGAATTATCGGGAACTCCATCCTCGTAGCAACTTCGGTCAATAATCAGCTCAAGATTACCTTCGAGCACCAGAGTAATGTTTGACCCATCAGTTCTCGCTTCAACAACCTTTTTACCCGTGAGTTTCTCGAGCAACTTCGTTATTTTGTCGATATCTTCCATCTAAACCTCCTATTTAAATAATAGAATATTAATAATACATTGTCAACTTTTCTCCGCGGGTAGGGAGATTTTTTTGAATTTCATTTCTTCGACACTTAGATCGCGGGTAGGGTGATCTCCCTCGAAATTCTTCATCTCGTCAGATGAAAAATTTCTGGGCACCGGACTCGCGACAAACTCTACTGAGTTCGTAGACCGCGAGTCCGTTCGATCCCTACTCGTAAAGCTTCGCTTTGCTCCGCGGGTAGGGATATCGAAACTTACAGTTTCTGTACACCTGTTCTATTTTTTGCTTCATTTCATTTTCAAAAAATTATCACAGGTTTTCGATCCCTAACATAAAACTGTCCCACAGTTTTATTCCCACTACGCAAAAAAGCCTTTCGGCTTTTTCTTGCTCCGCGGGTAGGGATCGAACCTACGACCAGCCGCTTAACAGGCGGCTGCTCTACCACTGAGCTACCGCGGAATATAAAGATAATAGCAAAAAATGATAAGAATGCAATTTATACTTGTAGTCTCCATCGACGAAGGTTATAATTAGATTAATGAATATAAAAATACGATCAAAAAATTTTGACCTTACACCTGCGATTGAAGAGTATGTAACAAAAAAAATCAGCACGCTGGAGAAGTTCCTCGATGCCAACAATGCTCTTATGTGTGAAGTGGAAATAGGTAAGAGTACAAATCATCATAAGTCAGGAGATATTTTCAAAGCTGAAGTTAATATTACACAACCTGATATCAAACAAGTTTTTGTTGTCGCAGAAGAAGCTGATTTGTATACAGCTATTGATATAGTTCGTGACGAAGCTGAAAGGGCTATTGTTTCTCGAAAGAATAAACGATTCAGA
Organism: Patescibacteria group bacterium; assembly: GCA_013816135.1. Taxonomy (GTDB): domain Bacteria; phylum Patescibacteriota; class Minisyncoccia; order Phycocordibacterales; family DATDWN01; genus C7867-006. The sequence continues at coordinate 13,960 of JACDEV010000007.1, forward strand.
TTACTTAGAAAGGGAGGAGCAGCTATGAAATCTATATTAAAAAGAATTAACATAAAAAGCAAATGATTAAAGTTGGCAGTTTAAAACAACCAGCAAGCAAAGTATTAGTTTCTTTTGTATTTGGATGTATATTTATTTCTATTATTCTTTTATTTATATTAGTTAAATTTGAAAGTGTAAGTGAAAAGTTTTCATTAAACTCGTCAATTTCAAGTTATTAGGATTTTTTTCCGTTCAAATAGGATTGATAATCCATTTCTTTTTTTCCTTCAGGAACAACTCTTTCGAGAATCAACAAATTATTTTCTACTCGGGCACGTTTTACTATAACTCTCTTTCCGTTGTCAAAGAAGAATGCGCCAGGCCAAATATGAAAGGCTCGAATCTTTCGCAAGTTATGGTCAGAACTTAAGCTTAGATCTAGTTCCGCATCTTCTTTGTTAATTTTTTTTGTAAATGTAGCTTCTTCGTTATTTTGAGGTATTTCCTGTTGAGTGCCATCCATCCAGTTTGGCAATATTTCCAAAAGTAATTTTCCGCTTTCTTCAGCTAATATTTTTTCTAAATCAGCTTCGTAGGGAGGCCAGTCGGAAACTTCGACTTTTCTTTGTGAAATGATTGGTCCAGTATCCATTCCAGGGTCAAGTCTCATTATTGTTACACCAGTTTCATCTTCAGTGATAATAGAAGTTTGAATCGGTGAAGCTCCTCGAAGTTTTGGAAGCAGGGAAGGGTGAACATTTATAGTTTTTCTTTTGGGAATATCTAATACATGAGCAGGAATAATCTTTCCGTATGAAGCTACTAAAAATAGGTCAAAATCTAAAGAGTATTTTTTTATTTCATCTATAATTACCGGGTCCTTCAAAGACTTTGGTTGAATAAAAGTCACTCCTTCTTTTATAGCCCATGTTTTCACTTCAGGTGGAGTGATAACTAGTTTTCTACCTTTTGGTTTATCTTCAGTTGTCACAATCAGATTTGGCATGAGTCCACTAGCTTTCATTCTGTCTAAAATCATGACAGAGAAATTGGAAGTGCCAAAGAATGCCCAAGTGAATTTATTCATATTATTTAACAATAGCGTCACGCTTCATGTGTTCAGGTATCATTTCTTCAATTTCTTTTGCTTTGTCTGTGAAAAGTATGCCATTTAAATGATCGACTTCATGTTGAAATATCTGAGCCACTAAGCCAGTTCCACCACGGGTAAATTTTTTTCCATTCTCGTCATATGCCACCACAGATGCTTTATTGGATCTCGTAACTTTTCCGTAAAGAAACCGAACAGACAAACATCCTTCTTCCATAAGTTTTTTCTCTTTTGAAAGTTTTTTTATGACTGGATTAATATAAACTTGATCCGGGAAATTTACTGTTCTTTTCTCCAAGTCTTCATTTTTGTTTCGAATCTTCTTTGAAATGCTCTCTACTTTCCCAGACACCACAAATATTCTGAGTGCATATCCGATTTGAGGAGCAGCAATAGCAACTCCATCGTCTTGAGAAGCCAACGCTGTTTTCATTTCTTCCAAAATAGATTGAATCTTTGGAGAGATGATTTCGTTTTGAGGTATTTCCTCAGCCATTTTTCGTAAAACCAGGGCTTCTTTCTGTAGTATTCTCTTCGTCATATATAGGTTTAAATTATCATAAAAGAGTAGCTGGGTCTATTTTGATACTGAAATTTGGCGGTAGACTGCGAAGTTTCGGCAAGAGTTCTTTATCTACCCATTTTCCATGTGGTACAGAAATCAAAGCATGCATAGTAAATTGGGTTTTGCTTCCTGGATTCCAAGCATCGAAAATAGACACCTCATAGGGCTTTAATATTTCCGTTGCTTCTTCCATAAGTTTTCTTGTGGCTACTTTCTCTCCTTCAAGAGTGATTTTTATATATGTTGCAAAAGGTGGGTAACCTATTGATTTTCTATCCTCAATTTCTTCTCTATAAAAATCCATAAGATTACCTCGCAATGCATGATCGAAGATGGTGGTATTTTCTTGCCTAGTTTGTATTAAAAGTTTTTTTTCTGCAATAGCCCGTAATCCTAAGATAATATGAAAGATTTTTTCATTAATCTGAAAATCAGGTATAGAGAAGTATGAATCAAGCGAAACTACACCTGCATTCTCAATTTTTTGATTTAGATAAGTTAAAGCAATTTCAGTTCCTACCATTATTGAGCCAGCAGTATTGTAAAAAGCGTCACGGACTTTTACAGCTTGCTTGTGTGTACTTAAATGGTCTTTATCCATAATATGCACTTCCGTTCCAGGAAAAAGATTTTCAATCTCTTCTACAACTTTTAGGATTCCAATTCCTAAAGGATTTAACTTCCAGCCTCCACAATGTATGCAAAGTTCTTGAGCATCGCGCCTTTCTCCGCAATGATGACAGACAAACAGTGCCTTACTCGTTCCTGTCAGATTTTTCTTACCATACAGCACCACTGGTGAAGAGCAATTTTTACAGATAACAACAGTTCCGCAATCACTGCAAACAGTGATAGGGTATAGGCCTTTTCGTCCGCAAAAAAGAAATGTCTGCTCATTATTTTCTTTTGCTTTTTTTAACATCTCAATCATTTTATCGCTTAAGATAGCGAACTCTTTTTTAACTGCATTGATTGGGGATTTCATATTCACTAATTCACATGTGGCAGTTGAAAGTGAACGAAATTTAAGAGGGGACAGTTCTGAATATTTTCCATTTTTTTCTTCCCATATAGTCTCTGAACGAAGAAGTATATCTCCTAAAACAAGTCGAATCCCTTGTTCTTTTGCGATTATTTCAGCCGCGGTTCTTAAGTCTATATATGGTCTTGTCTGCATTTTGTATGCTCGAGAACTTTCTTTTTCCAAAATTATCGTACCTAAGTCGTTTCTAGGTAAAGCTAAAAATGATCCAGTCGTCACTACAAGTACAGGATGTGGGTTTGAAATTATCTCTTTCCAAATTCGTATGAGTTCTTTTTTTGGAAGACCAGAATATAGTGTGTAAGTGTATTTATCAATGCCTTTTTCAAGGGTTGTTCTAGCATTCAATAAATCCTCAGTTGTAGGCAAGCAGAAAAAAACACTTCTATTTTTTGCAAATTCTTCACGTATTAAACTTTTATAAGTGGCATATCTTTCTTCATCGTCTGATTGAAGAAGTACAGTTTCATGAAATAGACCAGGCGGTTTTTCAGTAGGAGTAAATGGTAACTCATCGCTACCTTCCAGTATGGTTTTTGGAAGTAAACTGGAAAGTACTGCACCAACACTAGAGGCATTATAGTCAGCAATTTTTTGCGCGGCTACAATAAAGGATTGTGATATGAATGACCTTGTCTCAATATCATCAATTTTCTTTATGCTATAAGAAAGAGTTTTTAGTTCTGATTTTATTTCCTGAGCTTCCTTGCTGTCTATAACTAACCCAAATATGGATTTGGATCTAAGAGGAATTTTTACTATTGAACCGGTTGAGACTTCTTTCTTTGTAAAGTAGGTCAGAGTGTCCTTGGATATCCCGCGGCTGATAGGAATTACTGTAAGAATTCGCATCTAGAAATTATATCAGAAACAAGCTACTTCAGAGAATTTGAGGGGTCCTAAATTATAACCTGCATCAGTGTAGCTACATCCAATATATATAGTGAGTTAGCATCAGCTTTTATAAATGTTGGTTTCTGGCCTTTGTATATAGGCATAAAGTTTTGAGTTCCTGGATCGCCACTTTCGATAGCGTAGACTCCATTTTGAGTAGCAAATACTACAACGTCTGAACGATTTTTATAGAAATCGACATTTCTTACAACTGTGTCAGGTTGGACGATCTTCGAGATATTGTCACCGACTTTCAACATTATGGCATTATTTTCTATCCACAAAGAAGCTGTTTTGTCATTAGACAATCTTGGGAGAAGTTTTGTTGGAAGTTTGTCAGTTAAGATTTTAAATTTTAAAGAAGCATATTCCTTATCCTTTGTAGTTATTATTTGGCCGGAAGTATTTTGAGTGATAAATAGTGGAGAAATAGTTACATCTCCGTTGCTAGGAATAGAAATATCTTTTGTCCAAGGAAAATATCCTAGCTTAGAAACAATAACTGTGTGTTCTCCAGGTGAAAGAGTAATATTCAGAGCTTGATTGTCTGCGCTGGTAACTGCTTCTTCACTGTCATCAACAAACACAGAAGTGAGAGGCAGAGGCATTTCCATCTTCAAATGGCCAACTTTTCCAATTACAAAATTATTAAATCGATAACCGGCCGCATATCCGATACTTATGATTAGGAGTATCACAAGTGCGACTATCCCTGCCGTATATGCTGTTTTATTCTCACTGAAATGTGTTTTTGCATTATTGTTCATATCGGCCTATTATAGTCAAATATCTTACAAAGACAACTACCTTATTAGAAGGAGTATTTAGTTGTTTTGTGATACATTTCACCTATGGGTATCTTCTCAAAAAAATTAGGAATTGATCTTGGAACGGCAAATATTCTTGTTTTTGTGCCTGGAAGAGGAATAGTTTTGAACGAGCCTTCAGTTGTGGCAGTTTCAGAAGAAGATAACAGAATAATAGCTATTGGTATTGAAGCTAAAGAGATGATTGGTAGAACTCCTGAAAACATAATTGCTTATAGACCGATGAAAGATGGAGTAATTGCAGATTATCGTGTGACGGAGGCAATGCTTCGCTACTATATAGACAAAGCTCTTGGAAAATGGAATTTTGCTAAGCCTGAAGTTTTGGTTTCTGTGCCCGCTGGCGTTACATCTACAGAGAGAAGGGCAGTTATTGAAGCTTCGATTCGAGCAGGTGCAAAGAATGCTTATGTAGTGAAAGAACCTATTCTGGCCGCAATTGGTGCGGGTATTCCTATTCACGAAGCAATGGGTCATATGATTGTTGATATTGGCGGAGGTACTACAGACGTAGCGGTGATTTCACTTGGTGGAATTGTTTCTTCAACTTCAGTAAAGGTTGCTGGTAACAAGATGGACTATGCTATCGCTGACTATATAAAGAAGACTTTCAACTTAGGTATCGGAGATAAAACCGCTGAAGATATAAAAATAAAAATCGGTTCTGCTATTCCTTTGGATGAAGAATTATCAATGATGATAAAAGGAAGGGACTTCGTTACTGGTCTTCCTCGCAGTGTAGAGATAAAAACTAATGAAATTGTTAGAGCTATAAGCAAGGATCTTAGAGAGATGATAAAAGCGATTAAAGAAGTTTTGCAGGAAACTCCACCTGAACTTTCATCTGACATTATTGATCAAGGAATAATAATGACAGGTGGTTCGTCTCAGTTGCGTAATTTACCAGAATTAGTTTTTCGTAGAACTGGAGTTAAGGCTGTATTAGCAAAGGATCCATTGTACTGCGTTGTGAAGGGAACAGGTATTGCGTTGGAACATCTTGATATTTACAAGAGATCTATTATTTCAAAGCGATAAAAATCAAAATTTACACTTTTTGGAGTACGCATTTTTCTTGCTAGAAAAAGTGCTCGAATCCTTACAGGATCTGTACACCTTTCGCAAAAATGCTCAAGGTCTTGCGAAGCTACGCTTCTCACCTCGCGCCGTCGCGCTCTGGGCCTCCAAAAAATTGTAAATTTTCTTTAACATCTTGTAAATATTTTTAAATAATCTATAATTTTTAGATAGAGGTACAAAATTATGATTGTTTTCGAGGAAGTATTGAGTTGGGGATGCCGAAGACAAGAGGATCGTGTACGTTTGACTCCCATGTCAGACGGACAGGTTGCCTACATGAAGGCAGAAAGAGAGAAATCGGCAAACAACCTGAAACAAATTCAGTTGCAAGCCGTAATCGATCAAAAAGCCTTCCTCGCTAGGTTCGACAAAGTTCGCTAAATCGCCCCATCCGCATCCTTGCGGACTCCGGGGCGGTTTTCTATTTTAGATTGAATATTCTGTTTTTGTTTGTTAGTGTGTTTCAGGAGGTTTTGTGTATTTTATCAAGATAAACAGTGCTCATTACGGACCCCTGGAATCAGAATTTGAGGCCAAAAAGATTCTTCAAGAAAAGGGCTGGAAGCCCACCTCTTGCGAAGGCTCGAAAGCTTACTATTTTGTAGGTGAGGACCATTTAGAACTCATTGCAAATATTGTCTACGTGCTCAAGGTGAAGGATATTTCGGAACTTCCAAGTAAGTAGTAGTGTAGGAATAGGTCGGCCACACGTGGTCGATCTATTTTCGTTTGCTATAATAAAAATATGGAACAACTCTTATCTAGCTTCAAATCTTCGCAGAACTTACATCATGCTTATTTCATTATTGGAGATAAGAAGATGATTATTCCAAAACTGCTTTCATTTATTAGGGATGAGGTAAAAGTAGAAGTTTCAGGTAACCCGGATTTTTGGCATGGAATATTCAATACATTCACAATCAGTGACGCGAGAGCAATTTCACTTAGTCAAGAATCAAGAGATTTCCAAGGAGGTAAAAAAATATTTATTATCCAGACAGACTTTATCACTGAAGAAGCACAGAATTCGATACTAAAAGTTTTTGAAGAGCCCACTAAAGGAACCCATTTCTTCATAATCTCTCCTCAAGATATGCTTTTGCCAACACTACGATCAAGGATGCAGGTTATTATTCATAATTCAGATGAGTTGAAGCTAGAGTCAGTATTGAAAATGAAATTGTCAGACAGACTGTCAAAAGTAAAAGAAATAGTTGAAGCAATTTCAGATGAAGAAAAAACAAAGCAAGATGCAATAGCTTTTTTAAATAGAATAGAGAAGGAACTTTACTCAGAAGGGGTAGAGAAGTCAGCTTATAAGCTACGAGTGTGCGAAGATGCCCGACAGTCGCTATATGATCGCGGTGCTCCAGTGAAGATTATTCTTGAGAATGTACTACTCACAATATGAAGTTCTGATATAATAGACAAATGCAATACAATTTCACAGAATTCAAGCAAAACATAAAAGAAACTGAAGAATGGCTGAAAAGAGAGTTCGGTACAATTCGTACTGGTAGAGCATCACCAGCTATTTTAGATGGAGTGAAAGTAGAAGCATATGGATCTGATATGCCAATATCTCAATTAGCTAATATTTCAGTTGAAGATGCTCGAATGATTCGCATTACACCTTGGGATATGACAATAGCAAAGGCTATTGAGAAGGCTATCGTTACTTCAGATCTTGGACTGTCAGTTGCATTGGATGAAAAAGGTTTGAGAGTGATGTTTCCAGAACTAACTTCGGACAGGAGATCTTCACTTATCAAAATTGCGAAGCAAAAACTTGAAGATGCTCGAGTTACATTGAGAACTGAGAGAGAAAGAGTTATAAAAGATATCGACAGGTTGGAAAAAGAAGGTGGAATGTCAGAGGATGAAAAATTTCGTTTCAAAGCAGAGCTTCAGAAGTTTTTGGATGATGCTGGCCGTGGTTTGGAAGAAATATTTAGCAAGAAAGAAAAAGAGATTACTGATTAATTCCTCTCGTTGACTTGCATATTTTACGAGACTTTCGCAGGATTGGTCCGAGAATAGCAAAATCGTACCAACGATTTATGCGTGTTGAGTAAAATATGCAAGGAATAAGAGAAGGGAATGGCTTAGATTCTTCAATGATTTTGGAGTACGCGATTTTGTTGCTACAAAATACGCTCGAATCCTCGCGCCGTCGCTCTCTGGGCCTCCAAAATCATTTAAGAAATCTAAGCTTCATGTGGTAAGATTGGGAATGTAGTGTCAATAATAATTTTTATAATAATTCTAGCTATCCTTATCCTGGTACACGAGTTCGGGCATTTTATCGTGGCAAAAAAATTCGGTATACGTGTCGATGAGTTCGGACTTGGATTTCCACCTAAACTTATTGCAAAAAAATGGGGAGAGACTCTTTATACATTAAATGCCATACCATTTGGGGGATTTGTGAAGATTTTTGGTGAGGATAGTCACAGAGAAGATATTCCTGAAAATGAGAGGTCACAAAGTTTTTCCTATAAGCCCAAATGGGTAAAAGCTTCCGTGCTTATAGCGGGGGTTACTTTTAATATTATTTTTGCTTGGCTTGTCCTTTCTAGCGGATATCTTATAGGTATGCCATCATCTGCTTCAAATAACACCTTGGGGAAAGTAAGTGATACGCATCTTATTATTACCGAAGTTTTACCCGATTCTCCAGCGGACAAAGCAGGTCTTAAACCAGGCGATGAGATTAGTAGAGTTTATTCTGGTCAGGCAATTTTAAATAAAGCAGAACTTTCTCCAGAAAATGTGCAAAAACTGATTAACGAAAGTAGCGAAAAGACTATTGGTCTAGATTATGTTCGTGGTAAGAGTGCCGAAATTCATATTCAGATCGAACCACAAAGTAATTTAGTTGCGGGTAAGAAAATAATAGGCATCGCAATGGATAGTATCGGTGTTTTGAAGCTCCCGATACATCTAGCGCTCTTTGAAGGGGCACGTACAACATGGCTTTTAACTAAGGCTACAGCCTCTGGTCTTCTAACTTTTCTCTGGAATACAATTAGATTTAAAGCAGACTTTTCACAAGTTGCAGGTCCTATTGGTATTGCTTCCGTTGTTAAAGATGCAACAAATTTAGGATTTATCTATTTGCTATCTTTTATTTCAATTATTTCTATTAATCTTGCAATCATAAATCTATTACCACTTCCAGCTTTGGACGGAGGAAGATTGTTTTTTCTTATAATAGAATCAGTTATTCGAAGACCGATAAAGCCTCGCACAGTACAATTAGCAAATACTATTGGTTTTGTCTTTTTGGTAATACTTATGGTACTGGTTACAGGTCATGATATTTTGAAATTACTTTAATTTATTGTTGAAATATCGAGATTTGTCTTGTTTTGACCCATGTATTTATTTCCTGTAGTATTGGGTTATGCGACAATCTCAGCTTTTTACAAAGACACGAAAAGAGGCCCCTGCTGACGAAGTGTCAAAGAATGCACAGCTTCTAATAAAGGCAGGTTTTATTCACAAAGAAATAGCGGGGGTTTATTCACTTCTTCCTCTTGGATTACGAGTTGTAAATAAAATTAAGAAAATAATTTCCACAGAAATGGAGGCTCTTGGATCTGTTGAAATTATTATGTCGACACTTCAGAATAAAGAAATTTGGGAAATTACAGATCGTTGGAGCGATGAGAAAGTCGATGTATGGTTCAAATCTGCTTTAAAAAATGGAAATGAAGTTGGTTTTGGGTGGTCCCATGAGGAACCTATTACAAATATGATGAAATTCCATACTGGAAGTTATAATGAGCTACCAAGATATGTTCATCAGTTTCAGAACAAGCTTAGAAATGAAGTAAGAGCAAAATCAGGAATAATGCGTTGTAGGGAATTTGTTATGAAAGACATGTACTCTTATTCAGTTGATGAAAAGCAGCATATGGATTTTTATAATAAGGTCACAGAGTCATACATGAAGGTTTTCAATAATATTGGACTTGGAGGAATTACATATATAACCTCTGCTTCAGGTGGATTATTTACTGAAAAATTCAGCCATGAATTCCAGACGTTGTGTGAAGCCGGAGAAGATAATATCTATGTTCACAAGGATGGGAAGTTAGCACTCAATGAAGAGATTTGGAATGACGAAACTTTAGAAAAATTAGCTGTTAAAAAGGAAGATTTTGAATTTAAAAAAGCTGCTGAAGTCGGGAATATATTTACTTTCGGCACTGGAAAGTCTGAACAGTTAGGTCTATTCTTCAATGATTCAGAGGGAAAGAAAAGGCCTGTTTTTCTTGGGTCATATGGTATTGGAGTAACAAGATTAATGGGAGTAATAGCTGAAGTATTTGCAGATGAAAAAGGTCTCTCTTGGCCCAAAGAAGTTTCACCTTTTGCAGTACACTTAGTTCGACTTGGAGTAAGCAATGAAACCTTGGAATTTGCCGATAATATGTATAATGATTTACAGAAAAAAGGTGTGGAAGTTCTTTATGATGATAGAGATTTGAGACCAGGAGAGAAGTTTGCTGATTCAGATCTCATCGGTATTCCAGTAAGAATGGTAGTAAGTGATAAGACATTGGCTGTAAATAAAATTGAGGTAAAGTTTAGAAATAAAGCAGAAGCAGAACTGCTCGATATTGAAGAGGCTTTGAAAATTTTGTAATAAGAAACCCCACTATTTTAGTGGGGTAGCTTGTGGGGACCATGGGATAGCTAATTCCCAGGAACAGTGGAAGTCTGAACCAATTCTTGATTCCACCACGAGCGCATGTTATTGGCTTGTCCGTAGAATGTACGAACCGCTCCAATTACATTTATATATAAAATAACAACTTTTGTCAAGTATAATTTATTAATACAAAAGAGTGTTAGTATAGCTATCGAAGATGATAAAAAATTTTGAACAACTTAAAAGATATTTTTCCAACGATATTGGTATTGACCTTGGAACTGCTAATACGTTGGTCTATCTTTCCGGAAAAGGGATAGTTTTAAATGAGCCATCTGTTGTTGCTGTAAATCAGAAGACAGGGAGAGTAGTAGCGGTAGGCAAAGACGCAAAACAAATGCTGGGACGAACTCCAGGACATATCGTAGCTATTAGGCCGCTTGTTGATGGTGTCATTTCTGATTTTGAAGTTACGGAGGAAATGATAACGTATCTTTTAAATAAAGCTGAAAGGAGTAATAAAAAACTACTTGGTCCACGGGTTGTGGTTGGTGTTCCTTCTGGAATTACAAATGTTGAAACAAGAGCTGTTCGTGATGCAACAAAAAATGCTGGAGCTTCAGAGGTTTATATTGTGGAAGAACCAATGGCAAGTGCGATTGGAATTCGATTGCCTATTATGGAGCCGATTGGAAATATGATTATTGATATAGGTGGTGGAACTTCAGATATTGCAGTCATATCACTTGGTGGAGTTGTGCGTTCAAAAAACCTAAGAATAGCGGGAGATAAATTAAATAATGACATCATCGGCTATGTGAGAAGTGAATTCAAGATATTAATCGGTGAGAAAACTGCTGAGACTATCAAAATTTCTATTGGAGCAATTCTCCCTGGTGATGAGCCGTTAGAAGCTTCCATAAAAGGTCGAGATCTTATTTCTGGACTTCCAAGAGAAGTAGTTATTACTGATTCAGATATCAGAGAAGCCATATCTCAATCTATTGATACTTTGATCGAGTCTGTAAAAGAAGTTCTGGAAACAACTCCTCCGGAAATTTTGGCAGACATTATGCAGAGAGGGATTTACTTAACCGGTGGAGGAGCACTAATAAAAGGCTTGGCAGAGATAATTTCAGAGTATACAAAAATTCCTGTTCATATCGCTCAAGATCCTTTGACAGCAGTTTGCCGTGGCACTGGTATCATTTTAGAGAATATTGAAGCTTATAGAGATGTTTTAATTGCAAACGAAGATGAATTACCCCCTAAAAAGTAAGCCAAAAAATGAAAATAGAGGAAAAGTTATTGCAATTATCACGATAACTCTAATTTTATTTTTAGGATTATTTTTAATGCCAAATTACTTGAGAGTTGTGGCAACTGGAGTGTCTCTGCCGATTTGGTCAGTTACCGATCAAGTAGTTAATCCATTTTTTAAAATAAAAAATTTTCTTAGCTTTAAAGGCACGCTTATAAAAGAAAATTTAAAATTGCAAGATGAAACAGTCACTCTGAAACTTCGTCAGATGGATTACGATGTACTGTCAAAAGAAAACCAGGAAATAAAAACAGTGCTTGGTCGTAAGAATAGCATTCATCGAGTCGCTGGTATTTTATCAAAACCTCCGCGTTCTCCATTTGATACTTTTGTTATAGATGCGGGTTCTTCCGAAGGAGTTTTTATAGGTAATAAGGTTTATATTTCTGAAAATATAATTATAGGCACCATAACAAATGTAACTCCTCATACTTCACTAGTCCAACTTTTTTCAACAGGTGGGTTAAAACAAGATGCTGTAGTTTCAAGAACAGGAACAATGCTTACCATAACAGGCCGTGGAGGGGCTAATTTTGAAATTGAAGTGCCGAAAGATACAGATATATTATGGGGTGATTCATTCCTTTATCCAGGCTTAAACTCTTCTATCTTAGGAAATGTCTATTATATAGATACCAATTCCCAAAGTTCTTTTAAGACAATATATATTCGTATTCCTGGCAATGTTTTTGACTCAAAAGTGGTTTATATAGAGTAATATGTTCATATGATATGATGTTTGCATGAACAGTTTGTCTCAGAGGATACTTTTATTTTTTAGTGTGTGGATCCTTGTCATCGCTATGCCATGGTGGATTTCAGTATTCGTGCTTTTAGGACTGACATTATATTATCCTTTTTACATAGAGGTAATTTTTTTTGGTTTTTTTTATGATGCATTATATGCTACAGGCAATTTTAGATACTTTGGACTACTTTCAACATTTATATTGCTTTCAATTGTTTCCATAGTCCGTTCAAAGATTCGAACATAATTACATAAATATGTTTCCAAAAATAAAAAGGCATTTTAAGAACAACAATAGAATACGTACATCTACAATAGATCCTGATGAGATATTTCTCGATTCAAAGAACTTGCCTGAGTTTAATACTGACCAATTTGAAGGAAGGATAGAAAAACCTATTCCTAGGAATGTTTTCACGATGGTCACACTCTTTCTTTTCTTTGTTGGACTTGTTTTTATGTTTAAATTGTGGGGTTTGCAAATCGTACAAGGGCAAGTTTTTAGAACAAGAAGTGAAAATAATAGTTTACACCAGACACTGATCTATGCAGATAGAGGAATTATTTATGATCGAAATAAGATTCCATTAGCGTGGAATACAGTTAATATTGATTCTCCAGACTTTGCACACAGACAATATGCATCTTCAACCGGCTTATCTACAGTTTTAGGTTATATAAAATATCCCACCAAAGACTCATCAGGCTTTTACTATCAGAATAAATTTGATCCTAAAGATGGAATTGAAAAGATAATGGATTCCCAAATTTCAGGAACAAACGGCACAAAAATTATAGAAACAGATGTGAAAGGCAATGTGGTTTCAGAAAGTGTTGTTAATCAGCCGAAAGATGGAAATAATATAGAACTTTCAATTGACGTAGAACTTCAAAAACAATTAAACAGGTCTCTTTTAGACATTGCACAGCGAGCAGGCTATAAAGGTGGAGCAGGGGTAATTATGGATATAAAAACAGGAGAAATATTGGCAAGTAGTAATTTTCCAGAATATGACTCCCAAATCATGACTGATGGTTCTGATACTTCACAGATAAAGGACTGGCTCAACTCGAGCTATCATCCTTTTCTAAATCGGGTAATCCAAGGACTTTATACTCCAGGTTCTATTATGAAACTTTTTGTCGCAATGGGAGTTCTGGACCAAGGAGTCATCTCTCCAGAAAAACAAATACTTTCTACAGGTTCAATCTCAATTCCTAATCCATTCTTTCCTGATAAGCCATCTGTGTTCGTGGATTGGAAAGCTCATGGTTACGTAGATATGCGTCGAGCTATCGCAGTTTCTTCAAATGTTTATTTTTATGAAGTTGGAGGTGGATTTAAGGATCAAAAAGGAATCGGTATTCTTAATATTGATAAATATGTCAGAATGTTTGGTTTTGGCACAACAACTAATATAGATTTTCCTGGAGAAAAATACGGCACAATTCCGTCACCTGAATGGAAAGCTAAAGTTTTTAATGGGGAGGAATGGAGAGTGGGAGACACATATAACACTGCGATTGGACAATATGGATTGCAAGTTACACCTTTGCAGGTTGTTCGTGGTGTAGCTGCTATTGCCAATGAAGGTATTATACTTACCCCAACATTTTTAAAAGGTGAAAAATTAATTGTTTCCGATAAAGTGAAATTAAATCCAAGCTTTTATAAAATCGTCAAAGAAGGAATGCGCCAAGGTGTTACTGACGGAACTTCTCATGCTATAAATTTTCCCTTTATCGAGGTTGCTTCAAAAACAGGTACCGCACAGATTGGAGTTGCTAAAGATGAAGTTAATTCCTGGGTGGTCGGTTTTTGGCCATACAATAATCCTAAGTATGCTTATGCAGTAGTAATGGAGCGAGGTTCAAAGAATAATCAATTTGGTGCAGTATTGGTGATGCAAGAATTCCTTGATTGGATGCATATTTATGCTTCTAATTATTTGAATTAAAAAGTTTTTAAATATTTCTTTGGAGTAATGCTTTTGAATCTCTCCGCTCGTAATATGAGCCTTTTGTGACGTAATTTTGACCAAAGCACATTTTTCTGATACACTTTCGGCAATTAATTTAATTAAATTACTTATGAATGAACACGAATATCTAACGAAAGAGAAGTTTGATGAATTTACCAAAGAACTAGCTCTACTCAAAGGTACTCGTAGAAAGGAAGTGGCTCAGAGCTTGGAATATGCAAAGTCACTAGGTGATCTTTCTGAGAATGCTGAATACCACGAAGCACGTGATGTACAGGCTACTGTAGAGGATAGAATCGCCAAACTTGAAGATCTTTTAAAGACCGCTAAGATTGTTTCTTCTCATGATACAAATATAGTGAACATTGGATCGACTGTAAGCGTTGAGAAAGAAGGTAAAAAATTTATATATACTATCGTTGGTTCAGAGGAATCAGATGTTGTAGCAAACAAAATATCTATTCGATCACCGTTTGGACAAGCTATTGTCAGCAAGAAGAAAGGAGATGTTTTTACTTTTAGTGCACCTGGAGGACAACTAACATACAAAGTTACAGATATAAAGTAAACGAATGAAATTACCTCATCTGCGTTGTTGCAGGTCGATTTTGTTCTTCACCTTATTTGTATAAGGCTCAATCACAAAATCTTCTTTTCCTTACAGGAACGGTACACCTTTCGCACTTGAATGCTCAAGGTCTTGAGAAGCTTCGCTTCTCACCTAGCATCTAAGGTGATTTCATTCGTTTTTGAATTTAATAAAGAGGTGTTATGATATTTAAATGGCAAGTCTAGAAGAAATACGCTCAGCACGATTGCAAAAGCTCCAAATCTTAAAGGATAAAAACATAGATCCTTATCCTGCTAAGGTGCCCAGAGATTTTGATATAAGTCAGTTAAAAAGTGGTTTTGATGAATATGTAAGTGCAGATAAGACAGTTTCAGTAGCAGGACGTGTAATGGCTCTGCGTGGTCAAGGCGCAATACTTTTTGCCGTACTTTTTGACGGCACCGGTAAAATTCAGTCGATTATAAAAAAAGATTCACTTTCGGAAGAAGTTTTTTCGTTATTTGTGGATACAGTAGATGTCGGTGACTTTATTTCTGTAACAGGCTTACCTACTATTTCCAAAACAGTGGAACAAAGCGTGATGATGCAGTCCTGGACGATGGCATCAAAATCATTGTTACCATTACCTGAAAAATTCCATGGTTTGCAGGATGTAGATGAAAGATACAGAAAGCGATACTTGGATTTACTAATGAATGATGAACTTCGCGAGCTTTTGGTAAAAAAATCCAAATTCTGGGATTCAACTCGTGATTTTATGAAAAAGCACGGTTTTCTTGAAGTAGAAACTCCGACTTTAGAAACAACAACTGGTGGAGCAGAAGCAACTCCTTTCAAAACTCATCACAATGATTTTGATCTTGATGTTTATTTGAGAATTTCAATAGGAGAGTTATGGCAAAAAAGATTGATGGCTGGGGGATTTTCAAAGACTTTTGAAATAGGCCGAGCTTATAGGAATGAAGGAAGTTCTCCTGAACATGCTCAAGAATTTACAAATATGGAATTTTACTGGTCATTTGCTGACTATAATGATGGTATGAAATTGGTGAGAGAAATGTACATTGAGATTGCAAATAGTGTTTTTGGGACTACAAAATTCATTTCACGTGGACATACTTTCGATCTATCAAATGAATGGGTAAAAATTGATTATAGTGAAGAAGTGCAGAAGCAAACTGGAATAAATATTCAAACTGCTTCTGAAAATGAAATGAAACAGAAACTTGATGAATTAAGAGTTAAATATGACGGTGACAACAAAGAACGTTTGATGGATACATTATGGAAGTATTGTCGTAAAAATATTTCTGGTCCTGCATTTCTTGTAAATCATCCTGTGTTAGTTGCTCCGCTTGCAAAAAGTAATTCTGGAACGGAAACAGTTCAGAGATTTCAGCCTATAATCGCTGGAGTTGAAATAGGGAATGGTTATTCAGAGTTGAATGATCCAATAGATCAAAAAGAAAGATTTGAATTACAACAGAAACTGATTGATGGCGGGGATACAGAAGCAATGATGGCAGATTTTGAATTCGTGGAAATGCTCGAACATGGAATGCCTCCAACATGCGGTTTCGGCTTTGGTGAGAGATTGTTTGCTGTATTAGCCGACAAACCTTTAAGAGAACTGCAAACCTTTCCATTAATGCGACCTAAATAAATTTTCATATATATTTGACCTTATAAATTAATAGTGTATGGTAATTATCGAAAGTCACCTTATACAAAGGTGATTAATTGAAACCTTGAAAGGATTAGAATGGACATTTTAAGAAAGTTTTTCTGGATTCCTGTAATTGCTTTGCTGATTGGATTGTATGGATGCGGAAAGACAGACACGGTTAATGAGTCATTACATACAACTATTCAAGAAACAGATTCTATGGGTAGGTTTGGTAATAGTCATACTAGTGTGTTCTTTGGGCATTCATTAGTAGTCATACGTCCTAGTAGGAACAGTAAAGGTACACGAGGCTTTTTTATGAAAAGCCAGTATCAAAATATCTATCCTGATAGCATTATAATGATTGGAGGAGATAATAATCCTCTCGCGCCCCTTAAGACGGATTGGGAGTTTGTACCTGCAGGAGTAACAGCGGGTATGGGGGATATTTTCCAATCTGTCCTTACTATTGAAGAAGCGGGACAGAAAGTAGATTGTCATTTGCTAGTTTCTAATTCGCAAAGTTCGTTAGGATCTATCATCACTTGCGACAAGTAAGGTTTTGGTCGGGGAGGAAACTCACCGACCAAAACAAGCTCGACTTTCAAAAGTCGGCTTTTTTAATACACAAAAGTGGGGATAAACACCTTGAAAGTGGGATAGAGTGGTATATAATATTAATTAAGTGGGAAGAAGTGGGAAAGTAATCTATGTGGCTAGATTAATTTCTCACACTCACTTACAAGCCACAATGTTAATAGGAGAATACACACACACCATTGATGACAAAAATCGTCTCTCGCTACCAGCGAAGTTTCGTGCAGAAATGGGAAAGAAAATTATTGTAACTCCTGGACTTGATCAGTGTCTATTTGCATTCACTTTGAAAGAATGGGAAAAGATAAATGACAAGTTAGCCCAATCATCATTGTTGCAAGCAGATAATCGAAGTTTCAATCGTTTTATGTTTGGAGGTGCGGTTGAAGCAGAAGTTGATTCTATCGGAAGAATCTTGATTCCAGATTTTCTTCGAGATAGAGCAAACTTAAAAAATAAAGTTGTCTTCATCGGAGTTTCAAGTCGAATTGAAATTTGGAATGAGAAGACCTGGATAGAGTATAAAAAAGTCGTGGAGAAGCAGGCCGATACTCTCGCTGAAAAGCTGGGACAAGTCGGAGTTTTATAAAATGATCCACAAGACTGTTCTTTTACAAGAAGCAATAGATGGACTGGAAATCAAGAAGGGAGATATTTTTGTTGATGGCACACTGGGTGGTGGTGGTCACAGTGAAGAAGTTTGCAACAGGTTTGGCGATTCCGTTGTCATGATCGGAATCGACCTTGATCCTGAAGCGATTGAACGAACAACTGTTCGTTTGTCTTCAAAGGACTGCAATATGAGATACGCTCAGGGAAGTTTCAGAAATATTGATTCTATTTTGGATACTTTCGGAATAGAGAAAGTAGATAAAATACTTTTGGATATCGGTCTCTCTTCAAACCAATTCGAAGATTCAGGAAGAGGGTTTTCATTTCAAAAAGATGAGCCACTCCTAATGTCTTTCAAGAAGGACATTGCTGTGGAAGATCTTACTGCAAGTGAAATCGTAAACAACTGGGATCAGGAAAATATACAAGCGGTCATCGAAGGGTACGGCGAAGAGCAGTTTGCTTGGAAGATATCTAAAGCAATCGTTTCCCGACGAGAGATAAAGCCAATTTTAACAACTTTTGATCTCGTAGATGTTATAAAAAGTGCAACGCCAGTCTGGTATCACACCAAAAGAATTCATCCAGCGACAAAGACTTTCCAAGCTTTGAGAATCACAGTTAATCAGGAAATAGAAAGTTTGAAGGAAGGAGTAAGTAAAGGTTTTGAAAGATTAAATAAAAACGGAAGATTAGCAGTTATTTCATTTCATAGTTTAGAAGACCGAGTAGTTAAACAATTTTTTAAAGAAAAAGAAGAAAACGAAGTTGGTATAAGAATTACTAAGAAACCAATTTCAGCTAGTGAAGAAGAGCTTCTTCTGAACCCAAGATCAAGGAGTGCCAAACTTAGGATACTGGAAAAATCATAAAATTTTTACAAACAAAATGACCGAAAAAATACTAGAACTAAATAACGGGAAGACAATATTTTGGAGCTTAGTTGGAGTACTACTGCTTTCTTTGGCATTTTATATGTATTTTATAAATATCACCATACACAATGTAGTAGCACGACAAAACTTAGAGAGCGAGGCTTCAACACTCACTCTTTCAATTGGTAATCAAGAATTTAAATATATAACTTTGAGAAATAATATAACTTTACCCTTAGCACTTTCAATGGGATTTAGAGAAATGGCAATGAAAACTTTTGTTCCAAAAGATCCATCTACTCGCGTAGCTTTTGTGAAAAATTAGAGAGGTACACTTTCAGTTTGGTCAGTTTTTTGAGATAATATATTTCGGCTAATATTTCGGACAAAGATGAAATTTAATTATCTTAATCGCATAAGACTGATCTCTATTTTCATATTTTTTTTCGCACTCCTCCTTATTGGGAGGCTTTATGTATTACAGATAGTAAATAATGACTTATATTCAACAAAAGCTGATAGACAATACTCTTATACAGCAAAAAACGTTTTCAGTCGTGGAACTATTTTTTTTCAAAATAAAGACCTAAGTCTTGTTTCAGCTGCTACTCTACAATCAGGTGGCACTGTAGCTGTTAACCCTCAGATATTGAAGGATCCTGAAGCTGTCTATAAAAAATTAAATGCAATTATACCTGTTGAGCATGATTTGTTTATTTCAAAAGCAACAAAGAAAAACGACCCATATGAAGAGGTTGCCCAAAGAGTAGGTCAAGAAATTGGAACAAAAATTGATGCTTTAAAAATTCCTGGTTTACAAGTATATAAAGATAGATGGAGGTTTTATCCAGGTGGAACATCTGCTGCTCGTGTAGTAGGGCTTCTGGGATACAAAGGTGATGCTTACGCAGGACGTTACGGATTAGAGAGGCAGTTTGAGTCACAACTAGAAAGAAAAGATGGTGCATATGTTAATTTCTTCGCAGAAGTATTTTCAAATATAAAAAGCGCTGCAGCAGCAACCACCACTGCTAATGAAGCTGATATTGTTACAACAATAGAGCCTACGGTTCAAGCATTCTTTCAAGAAATATTAGCTAGCACAACAGAAAAATGGAATTCAGATGTTACTGGAGGAATAATCATGAATCCATCTACTGGAGAAATATATGCAATGGAAGCTTCTCCAACCTTTGACCCAAATCATCCAGAAAAGGAAAGCAAAGCGGCAATTTTTTCAAATCCATTGGTGGAAAACGTTTATGAGATGGGATCAATTATTAAACCTCTTACTATTGCAGCTGGAATAGACGCTGGAGTTATTACTGCCGCTTCTACGTATTATGACAAAGGGTTTGTAATTATAAATAATAAGAAGATTTCCAATTTCGATAGTAAGGAAAGGGGAGTTGTTTCTATGCAAGACGTCCTTTCTCAGTCGTTAAACGTTGGAGCGGCTCATGTAGCTAGTCTTTTGGGAAATAAGTTATTTACTCAATACATGTATGATTTTGGATTAAACCAGAAAACAAATATTGATTTACCAAATGAAGGCAGAAATCTTGTAGATAACCTAAAAAGTCCAAGAGACATTGAACATGCAACAGCTTCTTTCGGACAAGGAATTGCTTTAACGCCGATAACTACAATACGAGCATTAGCTGTTGTTGCAAATGGTGGAACTCTAATAAATCCTCATGTTGTAAAAAAAATAAATTATAAGATTGGTTACTCCAAAGATACTTCAGTTGAGCCAGGTCCAAGGATGATTAAACGTTCAACATCAGAAGAAGTTACCCGTATGATGATTCATAGTGTAGATAAGGTCTTAATCAATGGAACACTCAGTATTCCAAATTATACTGTTGCTGCAAAGACGGGTACCGCTCAAATTGCTAAAGATGGAGGGGGAGGGTACTATGATAACCAGATATTGCATACATTTATAGGTTATTTTCCTGCTTATAATCCAAAATTCATCATTTTGCTGTATTCAGTTAATCCAAAAGGTGCAAAATATGGTTCGGAGACCCTTACTTCTCCATTTATGGATACAGTCAAGTTTCTGATTAACTATTACGAAGTTTCTCCAGATAGATAAGAAGTAAATTTATATAGAATTAATTTTAGTAAAAATTAGTATTTTTAATATTTATGGATTTTTTTAAACAGTCAGCAAAGGAAATTCTTCGGTATGAAGCTAGGCTTGTGCTTAAAAAGTATAAACCAAAGATAATAGTCATTACTGGTAGCGTAGGGAAGACTTCAACTAAAGAAGCAGTTTTTTCCGTGCTTTCAAAGCGTTTTTTTATCAGAAAAAGTGAAAAAAGCTTTACTGCAGACCTGGGTATTCCAATGACAATTATTGGTTGTCCGGATGTGATAAGCAATTTGTTTGAGCTTTTGAAAAATTTAATAAGAGGTTTAATTTTGTTAATTTGGAAAACTTCATATCCTGAATTACTAATCCTTGAAATTGATGGTGATAAGCCTGGAGACATACCTGGTGTAGCTGACTTAATCGTTGCTGATCTTCTGTTAATGACAGCAATCGGAGAAATTCCAGCACATATAGAAGCTTTTTCAGATCTAGAAGTTTTTATTGCTGAGAAAAGGTCAATTCTAAATACTTTAGATCGAACAAGTACTATTATTTATAATGCTGACGATAAAACTGTTTTCGATATTGTTTTAAAAACCGAATGTAAAAAGGTTTCTTGTGGCATTGGAAGCGGATCTGAGATTAGTGGTTCAGAATTTCAAATTACATACGGTGGAAAAGAATTTAATATTCCAACAGGAATGACATTTGATATTTCATTTAATGAAAACAAATATCCCATAACCGTTTATGACACGATAGGTGTTAATAATGAGTATGCATTTTTGTTAGCTTTTGCTACTGGAATTCATTTTGGAATTACTGAAAAAGAAATATTATCATCCCTTAGTAAATTCAAACCTATCGCAGGTAGAATGAGACTTATAAATGGTAATAAGGATACTATTGTTGTGGATGATTCCTATAATTCCTCCCCTATAGCTATGAATCAAGCTTTGAGTGCATTCAAACAATTAAAAACTTCAGGAAAAAAAATAATTGTTGTTGGGGACATGTTGGAACTTGGAAAGTATTCTGCAGAAGAACATAAAAAAATTGCAGAACAGATCAAAGGAGTATCTTTTGTAATTTGTGTAGGTATTCGTGCTCGAAAGATTGTCCAGGAATTACTGAAGAATGGTTTTAATGAAGCAAGTATAATTTCAGTTGATAATTCAGAAGAAGCAAGTATTGAAATAGAGAAAATTTTAGAAAAAGGGGACGCTGTTTTGATTAAAGGTTCTCAATCGATAAGATTAGAAAAAGTAGTCGAAGAAATAATGCGTCATCCGGAGGACAAGGAAAAATTGTTGGTTAGACAAGAGGAAAGATGGCAGACCACGTAGTGTTTGACTGAAAATGCTTTTGTTGTAATATGAGGTTTTGGAGGTACTTAAATGACGGAATTGCAGGATTTGGCTGTTCCCGTCATTACAATTGACGGGGGAGGTGGCACAGGTAAGGGAAGTGTAAGCAAGAATGTCTCAGAATTTCTGGGATTCCATTGTCTAGATACAGGAGTTATTTTTCGAGTCATAACATTTATCAAGATTTGTAGAAACGTGACTGATAAGCGCGGAATCATTAAGATTGCTCAGGAAGTAAGTAACAATCCTGTGCTGGTTAGAAATACCATTCATCTTGATGAAACTCTCGTAGGTAATGCAATAAGGACTCCGATTATAGATAAAAATGTTTCTGAAGTCGCAAAAATACCTGAAGTAAGAAATGAGATTAGAAAGAGGATCGTCGATCTACGACAGTATCCAGGTTTAGTTGCTGAAGGTCGGGATATGTCACATGTTTTTCCGACAGACTTCATGTATTTTCTATACGCTGATCCAAGGGTAGTTGCCACTCGACGAGTGATTCAGAACCAAAGGCGGGAGATTTTTCTTAGTTACGATGAAGTTTTAAAGGATATATTAGATCGTGACCATGAAGATAAGAATAGAAAGGTAAGTCCACTTAAGCCACACGAAGGCGCGTTAATCATTGATACCTCGTACATCTCTAAAGAAGCGGTTGCGGAAATCATTTTGGATGATTACCGAAACCAAATTAATAAAGCTCGCGTTTAAACAGCAAAGGTCTGTTTGATTAGCGGGCTTTTGTTGTTTTGATTTATAGTAAGAATTACGTTATTCTGATTTAGTTGATGTTTATTTGGCCTTATCGTCTAACGGTTAGGTGAGAAGTCATGTTATGACTTCGTAAAACCGGAACGCGACGGCGTGAGGGAGGGTCGTGAGCAAGGTTAGCGAACTTTGACTTGCGACAAGCCTTCTCAAGGTTTGTATTGAAATTTGTATTTTGGCCTTATCGTCTAACGGTTAGGACGAAGCCTTCTCAAGGCTTAAATCCGGGTTCGATTCCCGGTAAGGTCACAAATTGAAACTTCGGCAGATGTGAGCGAAAAATGGGTGCGCGCCGAAGGCGCGCTGTATGGCGAGGGTATGAAATCCGTCTTGCGGGCGCGGGCGAAATCGGAGGGCGGGCAAAATGAGATTGAAATAGTTTTGTCTTTCAGCGCGGGGTTCGTTCCGAAGGAACGAAGAAAATCTCTCATTTCATGAAGATTTTCACTGGTTACCAGAAACCCCGCTTGTTTTGAATCCAAAATCCATTTCCGCAGGGGTTCGACCCAATTCTTTCTCTCGGCTCGGGCAGATGAAGATTTCGCTTGAAGCGAGATTTTTTGACGCATGAGCGCGTCCTTTTTCACCAAATATATCTCGCGCTCAATATCTTGATTAAGGTACAAATCAACAAGTGCGTCGAGCTTCGCTTCAAGCGTTTTCAAATCTGTCTTCATCTGTCCGAGCCGATTTCCCGAAGCGTGGAGGGCGTCTGTCTCAAATCCCTCGACTTTTTTGAGCATATAATCTGCCCACGCTTCGGGAAGCGACACTGATTGAAGCTGTTCTTTGACTTGGAGAGCGAGGGCATCTTCCTGCAAATATCCTTGACCACATTTTCCTTTCTTTTTCGTACAGCGATAGTAGCGATACCGCCCGCCCATTTTTCCAGTACACCATTGAGCAGTAATCATACTTCCACATTCGCCACAACGAAAAAGTCCAGTGAAAGGAAAATTGTGAGATATTTTGCTATGTCTCGGATGTCCTCGCTCGAGAAGTATTTTCTGCACAGCTTCAAACAGTGTCGGAGAAAGAATTGGCGCAAAGCTTCCGGAAAAATATTCTCCATGATGCAAAGTGAATCCCAAATATGCACGATTCGTTAAAATCCTTTTCACGGAAGCTTTGCCAAGTGGCGTTCCGGACTTTTGAGCAACACCGTGGTCAGCCAAAAACTGCGACAGCGAAATGAGGGTATGTGAACCTTTTAGATATTCTCCATACGCGCGAACAATAATTTTAGATTTCACCGGATCAGGCTCAATATTGCGCGTAGTGGGATTGTTCACATACCCGAATGGAGCTTTGGTCAGCCATTCTCCTCGTCGCAGTTTTTGGCGCATACCTCGCTCGACATTTTGTTTCAAATTGTCGGAATAATATTTGCTCTGTCCGAACGCCACTTGAAGCATAAAGAGCCCCTGCGGTGTGGGTTCAAACCAAAATGTCGGGAAACGCAAAGAGACAACTTTAGAAGTGTCTACGGCGTAAATGATGCGTCCTCCGTCAATACTATTTCTCGCTAAGCGGTCAGGATGCCACGAGAGAATACCAACACCACTCATTTTTTCAATACGCATCATCATTTCGCCGAACACTTCTCTTCCCGGACTCTTTGCGCTTTTCGACTCTTGAAATTCCTCAAGAATTTCAAGATTTTCTCTGCTCGCAAATTCGCGAAGTTCTACAAGTTGAGCTGGAATACTCATTACTTGCTTATCATCATCTTCGGTGCTCTTGCGAGCATAGAGAAAATATTTTGGTTTGTTCATAAATAGATTTTGGATTCAAAACAAGATTAAACTATTAAGATCTCATTTCTTGCTTTCCGCCCGCCCTCCGAATTTGCCCGAGCCCACAAGACGGATTCCATTCTTTCGCCATTTTCCGCGCCTACGGCGCGCGCGGATTTATCCTTCACTTCTGCTGAAGTTTCAATTTGTGATCTAATTTTAACCTTTGCTCTAACTTTTTTCCAGCAAGTTTAATTGTGGAATTCCGCCACGGCTCAGCGTCTACTTCACCGAGCACTAGATTGTGCTCGGCTCCGTTACCGCTGTTCCGTGT
>JACDEV010000002.1 GCA_013816135.1 Patescibacteria group bacterium
ACCCCTTATGGAGGAACTATATACGGTGTTGAAGAAGCAAGCCAAAATTACTTTGGGATTAGCGCAAAAGACCTTACTTTGGCGCAAGCTGCTACTATAGCTTCACTTCCTAAAGGTCCATCTTATTATTCTCCTTACGGTACACATTCAAAGGAGCTTGAAAGCAGAAAAAATCTTGTTCTTAAAAAAATGCTTGAACAAAAATATATTACGGCTGAGGAATATATAAAAGCCAAAGCAGAAAAAATTACTTATCTTGCTGAAAGCAATAATGGAATCAAAGCTCCACACTTTGTTTTTTATGTTATACAAACTTTAATAGACAAATATGGAGAAGAAGCTATTCAAAAAGGAGGATTTAAAGTTACAACGACTTTAGATTGGGAACTCCAAAAAAAAGCGGAAGAAATGCTTACAAAAAAAGCTCTTGAAAACGCAGTTAGACTTAATGCAAGTAATGCTGGATTAGTAGCAATAAATCCAAAAACGGGTGGAATTTTAGCAATGGTTGGATCCCGCGGATATTTTGATGAAAAAATTGATGGTAAGGTAAATATTGCATTAGCAAAAAGACAGCCAGGGTCAGCATTCAAACCTTTTGTTTACACTACTGCATTCCAGAAAGGATACACACCTGACACGGTTGTTTTTGATCTTAAAACACAATTTTCTACATCATGTTCTCCTGATGATTTTACAACTCATGACAAATGCTATTCTCCTAGCAATTTTAATGAAAAAATTCATGGTCCAATGACTATGAGAAACGCTCTGGCTCAATCTGTAAACATTGCATCAGTTAAGACACTTTATCTAGCCGGTATAAATGATTCGATTACTACAGCAACAGCGATGGGAATCACAACTTTAACTGATCGAAATCGATATGGACTAGCCTTGGTTTTAGGAGGAGGTGAAGTTACACTTTTGGATATTACATCTGCATATGGAGTATTCGCTAATGACGGGGTGAGAAATCCTGCTACCGGAATTTTAAAAATTGAAGACCCAAAAAATAATGTTGTGTATGCGTATGAAGCTTCATCTACAGTTGTACTTGATCCTCAAATTGCCCGCACAATGACTGACATACTTTCGGATAATGAAGCTAGAACACCTGAGTTCGGCCCGCGCTCACCATTATACTTTCCTGATGTACAAATTGGAGTAAAGACAGGAACTACTAATGATTATCGAGATGCATGGATAGTTGGCTATTCAAGTGGTATTGCAATTGGAGTATGGGCTGGTAATAACGACAACACTCCAATGAAGCAAAGGATTGCAGAAGTAAGTGCCGCTCCATTATGGCATCAAGTTATGCAATATTCTATAACTAAAGGAGGTTACCCTGCACTAGCTTTTGAGAAACCATATCCTAGACTTGATACAGCTTCCCTTCCGCCAGTTTTGAAAGGAGTTTGGAATTCTGATCCTGCCTTAGGAATCCATGATATCTTATACTGGATTGATAAAAATCATCCTACAGTAGCCAGTGCACAAACTTCGGTAAATGACCCACAATTTAGTAGATGGGACTACCCTGTTCAATTATGGGCTTACCAGAACGATCCAAATAGACCTTTAGAAGCAACTTCTACTCTACCCGATAACTCAAGCTCCAGTACTATAGTAATGCAGCCAGAAAGTGAAGGATTAGCCGCAACTCAGCCATAAATAATACTAAAAAAGAATGTGATAACACATTCTTTTTTATAATATTTGTTGCATTTTGTTTTGCCTCCTTATCTAACTAATAATTACCTTCTAGGTAATTATTTCATCAAGGGCATGAATGCTAACCCAAACATGGAGAGTGATAGCACACCAAATATTGCCAGCGCTTTGATCCTCTCGCTTTTACTTGCCCCTACAGAATTTGTTAAGTTTTTTCTCATAATAACTTTTTTGATTATTTTTTAATTTACTATTTTTCTTACTTCTTAACCCATATCTAAAACAAAATTCGGCAAGTTTGATTCATTCTCATATAAGGATAATTCCTGTTCCAAGCAGGCAGGACATTGAGTAAATTTTACTGGTATTTCCTCCTCTGCAGCTAGATCAATAAAATCTGGTCTTTCAAAGTGCCATGATTTTTTATAATAAAAAGTGTAGCATTTCTTACACATGGTAAGGGATTTGAATGCTCTATTGTTCGGATATCTCTTTTTTTGTGTGGTTACCCAATCGTTTGCTATTGATTTGAATTTTCTTAACATTTTTTTATTTTTATTTTTTAATTTTTAACCTGTCCTTAATAATGTTATTATCAAAAAAACATTAAGTCAACATTAAAAAAGCCCTAAAAGGGCAGTACATGTTCATAAACTGTTTATAACTTAACAAAAAATTAATCATGAACTATTCGTCCTGATCAAATGGAAGTGTGAGATTGAAAGTAGTTCCTTTCCCTATTTTACTTTCAACCTTTATTGTTCCGCCATGTGCTTCTACAGCCCATTTTGCTATAGATAATCCTAAACCTGTATTTTTACCATATGTGCTATGTGCTTTATCCGCTCGATAAAAACGATCAAATACGTGTGGTAAGTCTTCCTCACTAATACCGATACCATTATCGCTTACCTTAATCAAGACGGACTTGCCATAAGTAGACATAGCAATTTTTATCCATCCATTTTCCTTTCCGTAAGTAATTGCATTCCTCACCAGATTAGAAAAAACCTTTTCTAAATAAATCTTGTCGCCCTCAATTATTATCTTTGGCCATTTCTCAGTTATCAATGTTATTTTTTTATCATAAGCTACAACTTTAAATCTTTTTATGGTATGCGTTAATAGTTGAGTAAGATTCAAAGACTCTCTGGTTAGGACATCATGGAATTCTCTTCCTTCTGAAGTGATTTGGGATAAATCTGTCAACATAGAAGACAGATGTATAATTTCTTCGTTTATATCTTTAAATGTTTTTTTTACTCTTTTTGGGTCATCTCTTCGTAAAGCTAAATCAACATTCCCCCGTATTATAGCGAGGGGTGTTCTTATCTCGTGCGTGGCATTGGCAATAAATTCAGTTTTTAATTTCTCTTCCTTTAGAAGTATCTCTGTCTTATTTAACTCTTCAATTTTTTTTCTTTCAGTCACATCTCTTATGTTCAAAACAATACCTCCAATATTTTTGTTATGAATCATATTCACTGCTGTGGATTCAAAAACTTTATTATTTTTATTATTTTTATCGTTCCAAGAAAACTCTGTAATATGATTTGATTTTTTATTATTAATAATACTATTTATATATTCTGATATTTTTTCCGTAATACCTATAAACTTACTTATATTCTTTCCTACTACTTCAGATATACTGAAGCCAAATATTTTTTTAATAGAGGGGCTGGCGTATAAAATACTACCCTTATCATCTATAAGTATTATGACTTCATAACTATTCTCAATTAATCCGCGGAAATACGCCTCTTGTCTTTCTGAATCTAATCTTGCCTGACGCTCGCTTGCAACCAATTTTTGTATTGTAATAGTTTTTGCTGCGTTATTTCCTAAAAATTCTCCCAGGTTCCTTTTTTCCTTCGAAAAATTCTCTTCATTCTTAAAGCAAACAAAAAAATTTCCATAAATCTTATTTTTCCAAACTATGGGAATGACAGCAAAACTTCTCATATGTTTATATCTGGAATCAGATTTAGGTATAGAAGTTACATATTCAGGCTCTAAAGAATGAAATGTTTTATAATTTCTCCCTCCAGGTAAAGGGGTGTTAGGTTCATAGGGTAAATTAGGTGTTTTGTAGGACAGTTTCCAATTCTCTCCGGCTTGTGTATAAGTACATGTCCAAACAAAACCAAAGTCAGCATCTAAAATCTTAACAGCCATATCTATAAAATTTTTAAATATATTTATATCACTATCCTGGTCCATTGTTCCCAATCTCTCCAATATTGCACGATTAATTAGCATGATCCTCTCTGTAAATTCCTGCTTTATTTTTTCCTGATCAAAAATTACCTCAATTTCTTTTTGTTTCTCCGCCAGTGCAAGATTTTTCTGTTCTCTATAAACCAGCCAGTTTATTGTAACGGCTTGAGAGATTATATGACTCATTGTATCTGCCAGTATCTCTTCTTCTTTTTTAAAATTATGTTTTTGTTTATAGCATATAACAATCCTTCCATAGTGATGGTCCCCGTATAAAATAGGAATGATTAGATAACTTTTAATCTTTGGGTTCATTCCTGCTTCGTAATTTTTTATTTCGACATTACTGTCCAAATCTAGATAGCCCTTTTTCTTTGTTTCATTATTTTTTTTTATTGGTACACTAAGATTCTTTGGGGAGTTCGGGCTTTTGTAAACTATACTATAATCGATATCATCATCAAATTTACCCCACGTAAATCCAAAATCTGCAGACAAAATCTTTACACACTCCTTGGTGTAATTTTCTATAATTAGTAAATTGCTCTCATTTAAAATTAAATTGAGAGCAGCATGATTAAGTGTATTAAATTTATTTAGCAGGTTGTTCATTTATATATTTTAATACAAGAGGAACTTCTTCAGTGAAAACGGAATTTTGAATCATTGACTTGAAACTCTCATCGGCACTTAAAAGAGTTTCATAAGACAATTTCTGAAATCCATTGCCTGGAATACCTATTTCTTTTTTCAAATCTATGTCGCTTACAGCAGATTTGTATATAAAGATAGTTCTCATATAATTATTTGTAGTTACAGAGATTCCGCTTACCTTTGTGCTCATTATGCAGGTATGTTTTGCCAAAAAAATTAGATCGGAAGACTTTATTGTTATACCTGTTTCTTCTTTTGTTTCTCGAATAGCTGCATCAATGTAATCTTCACCTTTATTTGCGTGTCCGCCAACAGTTGCATCAAGAAGTCCAGCTGATTTTCTATGTAACCCTCTTTTTTGAAAAAAAATATTTCTATTTACATCAAACATCCATACATGAACCTCTCTATGAAGTAATCCCAAATTATGTATATCTACCCTTGATTTAGAATCAATTACTTCATCCTTTTCATTCACTACATCCAAATATCTATCATTTTCAAATTTCAAATCAATCATTTATTTTATTTTAGTTTTCGCTCTTTTGAGCTCATCAGCGAGGATACGCATCCTCGTAACTTGACCCTCCCTTAGGTTCCTACCTAAGGGAGGGTCAGTGTGAGAAGACCAGCTAGATAAGCGATCTTTTCCGCCACTTGTTCTGCATCAAGCTCGCCTGTGTCAATTACATGATTAGGTTCGAAATTTGCAGAACCCTCAATGTTAATGCCTCGATACTTGGCGATCGTGTCACTATGACCACCCACATAATCCCGCCCGAACCTGCTTAAAATCCTTTCCTTAAGAATAAGATCATCAGCCACTAAACAGATGTTAATCATCTCCGGAGAAATCTTTTGCTTGATCTCTGGAGCAGCTCTTGTGCTAAACATAGAGAGAATTAGTTGAGTATCCGGTTTCGGTTTCACCCAGAATTCCGACGCTGGAATCCCCCGAAAATACTCTGAGCCATCTGGGTTTACTTTGTGACTATTTGCGGAGTCCCATTTGAGGAGTTTTCCCTCATTATAGAGGTTTTTATATTCCTCATTAGTAATCCAGTTGTACTCTTTAAGTATGGTCTCGGACTCCCCTGCGCGAAGTACTCTAGTAGTGTACTGTCGTATAACGGTAGTTCGATATCTTTGCCAAAGAAGTATTGCGACTGTAGTTTTCCCTGCTCCGGGATAACCACAGATATTCACGTGCGGGATCGCTCGTGTCATTGTAGCTCCCTTTTATGAAAACGAATTAACAAACTTGCCTGTTCTTCCTAGATATTAAGTCAGTGAATATTAAATGTCAATTAATATTTAATCTCTCAAAACAAATCCTACTCCACGAATAGTCTGTATCAAAGGCTTGAGTTTTGGAAGGTCCACTTTCTTTCTCAAATAACGAATATGAACATTTAATTCATTGTTTGCTTCCTTGAAATCAGGACCCCAAGCGTGGTCTATCAATTGTTTTCGATTTACAGCTTCCCCTTGATGAATTATAAGCATGTCCAGTAACTTATATTCTTTTGGAGTAAGTGAAAGTTTCTTGCCTGCCCGAGTAACTTCATGTTTTCTTTTATCCATAATAAGATCTCCTATCTTTCGAATATCTGGGTCAGATGTTTTTCTTCGTCTCAGAACAGCTCTGATACGTGCAAGTAGTTCATCGATACCAAAAGGTTTTATCAAATAGTCATCAGCCCCCACATCCAATCCGCTCACCCTGTTTTCAACCGTACCTTTGGCTGTAAGCATAATTATAGGCGTATGAACCTGTCTTGAACGAAGTTCTTTGCAAATAGCTAAACCGTCTCTCTTTGGAAGCATCAGATCAAGAATAATAAGGCTGTAGTTGTTCTTCAGAGCCTTTTCTAAACCCTCTTCTCCGTCCAAAGCTGTGTCTACAGAATAACGTTCACCCTTGAGGGCTTTTTTCAAAATATCTACTAATTTCTTCTCATCTTCGATAATTAATATTGCCATTCGTGAGATTCTATCAGTTTTTTTTAGCAAAAACAAGTGTTTTAGATTAAACTTATCAACTTGCTATTAACACCTTTTTGGCTATCTTTCTTGACTATTAAACTACCTAGTATTACAATTATTAAATTAATATTAAAATAAATTATATGGATTCATACAATGCACCAAGTACAAAACCTTTGTTTCGTGGAACTCAGGTAGTTTGGTACATATTGGGAGTTATAGAAGCCTTGCTTGCCTTTCGTTTCGTATTAAAATTAATGGGAGCGAATCCATCTGCAGGATTTACTAACTTCATCTACGCTCTGTCACATCCATTTGCTGCACCATTTAGCGCAGTCTTCCAAACATCTAGTGTTTCTGGAAGTGTCTTTGAGTGGACAACAATACTTGCAATGTTTGTTTATTGGATTGTTGCTTTTGCTATTATTAAAGTATTCGTAATGAGCAAGGCAGTATCAACTCCAGAAGCAGCTGAGAAACTCTCTAATCAAGAGTAAGATTATATTATTCTTAACTATAATAAATTATGACAACAATAATAAACCCGGGTACAAACGATAATAACGGAGGAGCAGGAATGGTTATCGGTGTAATTATAGCTTTAGTACTCATCGCTTTGTTCTTCGTCTTTGCCTTACCAGCTATAAGAAAAGGAAACTCAGGTAGTGCAAATATAAACGTTACATTACCAGCAGGTACAACAGGAGGTTCATCAGCTCAATAATATGTTAACAACAATAGCAATCGTACTTATAGTTTTATGGTTACTCGGACTTACTGCTCATGTTGCTGGGGGGTTAATACATATCCTTCTAGTTATTGCTGTGGTCCTTATCTTGTTACGACTTATTCGCGGACAAAGTGTCATATAGATTCGAGAAATAAATAATAAACAAAAACAACCTGTTACTCAGGTTGTTTTTGTTTATTATGATAATATTTATTTATGTATTTTTTTATGTCCAAAGAAATAAATTTCCATTCACCACATCATCTTTCAGAGATAATGGAAAACTCTGGTTCTTTTCCAATAGTTATATTCAAATATTCTTCTAATTGTGGTAGCAGTCAAAGGTTAGAGCAAACATTGAAAGATAAATTAAATAGTAAAATATTAATACATAAAATTACTGTTCAGAGTCAACCTATTCTCTCAAAGAAAATAGAAGAGATGTTTGGTATAAAGCATGAAACCCCTCAAATAATTGTTCTGCGAAAAAATACTGTAATCTATACAGCTAATCATGAGGAAATCTCAATCGAAAGTATAAATGCCTGTATATAACAATAGCTCCTGTAGGAGCTATTGTTTAACTAACCAAATAGTTCAATCCAATTACATCTTTTGCGAAACGCAATTCCTGCAATTCGCCTTGTGTGTAGCGGCTTCATATATAGCAGAAAGACCAACTAATACATAGACCACCATAGAAGCAGTTGAACCTACTCCTAACAACTTATCTACTAGATTGTAACCGAAAGCTACTAGAAGCCAATTCAAACCGCCAATAACAAGAAGAACGAACGCAACCATATGCAATGATTTCATATTATTCATTAACTAATTAATAACAAAATAATTATAACACGTTTAAAATAAAAGGTATGAAGGACTGTGTATTACTCTTTACGAACTCCGACAGTTCTTACAAACTTATCCCCTATTTCGTTATGCTGACTAAAAATAATTTTTCTTACCTGTTCTGGATTTCTTACATTAGTTAGAAGAAAATCAAAGTTATCTTCGCTGGCTGTTTGAACTTTTATATTTCCAAAATTGAGAAGAGTGGGAATGAATCCTTCTACTTCAATCGTCACATCTTGAATCTTATCAAAACGAAGATTTGATATTCCACGGTCAAAGATCTTCTTCTGATCTACAATTATTATGCGTTTTTCTGTAACGTACCAGACATCCAGATAATACTTAGTCCAATCAAAGAAAAAGGAAATCCACAAAGCTAGGAGCCAAAGGCAATAGAAAAACAAAAATAATGCCGAGGTGTTTCCAGGAATTTTAATTATTATTAAACTTGGCAGAAAAATCTTAAAGAGAGTAAGGATGATGAAAGGCAAAAAAGCGGCAAACAATAGACCTACCGCATGGCCTGCAAAAACTATCCAATGTTTTCGTACCTCCAAGATAACATGTTCGTCGGGCTCGAGATTTAGTATTTCGTAGTTCATTGTTTTATTGGAAGTAATATAGGGATAAACCTGCAGTTACAAATAGTGAGACTGACACAATGAGAAACAATGACTGGGCCACAAAAACATGCTGATTCTTCATTCCATACGATGTCCAGTGGTAAAGTAGAATTAAAACTAGTATGAAATAACCAATAAAAAATAAACCTAATATTCCTAAAAGCACCGGAACACTGATAAAAAAAGAGGTTATAAAATGCGGAAGAGGAGGGAGTGTGAATGGATTGACTTCCATAATGATTATATTATAACAAAAATATTATATATTACTATTTTTGGAATAGTCTTTTAAGAAACTTTTGGAAGCAAGGTACAAAAGTACAAAAAACAGACCACCTATCGTAATATACGCTATCCAATCTAGATAATTGTCTATTTTTACATAGGAACTCCCTAGATAATATCCAATTGTAATTAGCAAA
This sequence comes from Patescibacteria group bacterium, assembly GCA_013816135.1. Taxonomy (GTDB): domain Bacteria; phylum Patescibacteriota; class Minisyncoccia; order Phycocordibacterales; family DATDWN01; genus C7867-006. Next base: position 9,168 of record JACDEV010000002.1, read on the forward strand.
GCGGCTTTGAAAAGGGTACCGATAAAGCTGTACCAAATAAAATCCTTTATATCAGCTTCTGCAATACCAGCAGCAACTTGAACTGCCCCTCCTACTCCATGAGAAATTTTAGCCAAAAGAAATGTCTTTGCTCTATGCTTGTCGAAGTGAGCTACAAGATATTCTTCACTTTTTTCACTGTAACCAAAAATACCTGCAAATCTTTTCAGGGTTGGTGAAACTCTCCAATACTTACCTACTGCATAATGTAAAATATCCCCAAATAGATCGGCAAATACTAAGACCACATATGCTACATATATATTCAAATAACCTAAAAAGACTAAAAAACCTGAAATTACCATTATTATAGGTCCTTCCAGTACAGCTATAGGGATAATTACCCAGTATTTATAATGCTCTAATAAGTTAAGAATGTAGGAAAGAGAAAGGAACATATTATGAAGTTAATTATAAAACTATGACCTTTTATTTAATACATTGCAAGAAGAGGTTTTATTGTTTGACTTAAATGGTCTTTTTATGCTTTAATTAAGCCTCATTCCGGCTACGGCCGGTTTTTATAAATTACTAGCCTTGATTTGCTTTGATTTGGAGATTTAGATGCAATTCAAGGCGAAAAGGTAAATGAGCGAGAAGGCGTACTGCTAGTACGGTGACGAGAACATTTACTTTTTCAACGCAGAAGTGCGCTAAATATACAAATCAAACTTATGGAGATTCGAAATATTGCAATCATAGCCCATGTGGACCACGGAAAGACTACCCTTACTGACGCCCTTATGCGCCAGACAGGAATGGTAACTGCCGAAGGCGTAACCATGGACTCAAATGCTCTTGAACTTGAGCGAGGTATTACTATTTATGCAAAGAACACTTCAGTCTATTACCCTCCAAAAGACTCAGGGCGAGAGGTTACAAAGATCAATATCGTAGATACTCCAGGCCACTCTGACTTCGGTTCAGAGGTAGAGCGTGTGCTCAGATCAATTGATACTGTGCTTCTTTTAGTGGATGCTCAGGAAGGACCTATGCCACAAACTCGATTCGTACTTAAGAAGTCTCTTGAACTTGGATTAAAACCTATCGTTATAGTAAACAAAATAGATAAGCCCGCAGCACGACCTGACGATGTTCATGAAATGGTTCTTGAACTTTTCTTGGAACTAGGAGCAAATGACGAACAACTAGACTTTACTACTGTTTTTGCTATCGGCAGAGACGGAATTGCAAAAATGAAACTGACAGATGACTCAAAAGATCTAACTCCCCTTTTGGAAACTATTTTAAGAGAAGTGCCAGCAGCAACCGGAGACAAAAATCTTCCTGCAAGAATGCAGTCTTTCAATCTCGCTTATGACAACTTCCTTGGACGACTAGCTGTTTGCCGAATGTACGAAGGAACTATTCACAATGGAGACACTGTGTTTGTTAAGCAACATGATGGTAAGACAGTTTCAGGAAAACTTACCAAGCTTTTCAGTTTCGAAGGAATCAAGCGTGTTGAGACTCAGGAAGCTGTAGCGGGAGACATTGTGATGATCGCTGGTCTTCCTACTGTTTATATCGGAGATACTATCTGTAAAGACGAAAATGCAGAATCTTTGCCATCAATTAACATCGATGAGCCAACAATTTCCCTAAACTTCCTAGTAAACGACTCTCCCTTTGCAGGACGAGAAGGAAAATTCGTAACAGGTCGCCAGATTCGAGATAGACTCGAAAAAGAATTGGAGGTAAACGTCGGTTTGAGAATTGATTGGAACAATAATGAATTCTTTACTGTATATGGTCGTGGAGAACTCCATATTGCTATCCTACTAGAAAACATGAGACGTGAAGGTTTTGAACTTCAAGTATCACAGCCACAGGTAATTATAAAAGAAGTAGACGGCGTTAAAACAGAACCTTTTGAAGAAGTCACTGTAGATGTGTCAGATAGCATGGCTAGTGCAGTTATTGCTCGACTGACAGAGAGAAAAGGTTTGCTTATGAATGTAAAGCAAGGACATGGATCTCAAAGACTGACTTTTGAAATACCTACTCGAGGACTACTTGGATACAAAGGCCAATTTGTTATCGACACAAAAGGAAATGGAATTCTTTCATCTAGATTTATTGAATTCAGAGAATACGTTGGTGAAATAAAGAGAACAAGTGTTGGTTCAATGGTTTCAATGAACACCGGAAAGGTTTTGGCTTTTGCATTGGACAATCTCCAACAGCGAGGAACTTTATATTTGGACCCTGGAACAGAAGTCTATGAAGGAATGGTTATCGGAAATGTTTCCAAAGGTGAAGACTTGTTTGTAAATCCAACAAAGGGTAAGCAACTAACAAACATGCGAGCATCCGGATCAGACGGAACAGTTTATTTGGCAGCAACTATGAAACTGGATATTGAAAAAGCTATGGAAATTATGTCGGGAGATGAATATATTGAAATCACACCGAAATCTGTTCGCCTTCGAAAGAAAGCAATGAAGAAATAACAGAAAAAACCGAGGCCACGATGGCCTCGGTTTTTTAAAGTTGTAGGAAATCAGTCCGGCTTGATCTCCTTAAGTAAGTCGTTCATGTGTTTCAGAACCGAGGTCTGGACCTCGGGCCTGACAGCTTCGATGACGCTGAGGAGAACCTGTTTGTCGAGCGAATGGCACTCACCCCGAGTGATGGCTCGAATCACTTCTTTATCCTGACCGATGCGCTCACCCAGGATTGTTTTTGACCCGACCTTTGCGGCCACCTTGTGGACGTATTGGCCAAACTGTCTTGAAGCGTTCGTTACCACCGCTTGATTTACCATTGGACCTCCCATGCATAGTCCCCAACACCAATGTTGGTTCCATTAATAATTAAAACATTAATAAAAAAATAGTACAAGTAATTTATTCAAAAAAGCATTGACTACAAAATTTGTAGTCAATGCCTTTTCCTTACCGGCGAACCCCTCCTCGATTTGAATGTGTGGACCTTCTGGCCCGTGACTCCCACTTCCTGGAAGGTTCGGCGATGATCGGGATTTGACTCAATGCATCATTCCGTTCTTCCTGTGGAAGACCGAGAGCAACTGTGGCCTTTTTGAGAAGACCATATGGCAAAGTGTTTGCGCGGCCATTCATGACGATATTGAACGGCCTTTCTCCGAGCTTACCTGCAACATCCTTGAGAGGAACATGGCGTTCCATTTTGAGATGAGCAATGTGCTCTTGAAAAATCTGAGCCAGTCTCTGGGTTGCTCTCGCACGATCCTGTGACATACGACTCCTTGGGGTACGGGTGGGATTACTCTGCTCTTACTTTAATCTATACTAAGTCGAAAATTATGCAATGTTTCTCAATATTAATCATTAAGAGAAAATTCTCCGATTTTTGTCCTTTTTATATGAAATGAGAGTGCTTTTGCTGATATAATCTCTGAAATATCACTTATGAATTGACGGACATAAAAACCGCTTGAAGCTGTAACTTGGATTTTATCGATGGTAAAATTATTTTCTTTCAAATCAATCAGAGCTTTCTGCCACTTTTCTAAAATTTCGAGTTGGCGAAAATCTCCCTTTACCAAAGCAATCTTTTCAGAAATATTTTTTAAAAGGTCAGCTCCATTTAATTCTCTTCTGTTTAAGAACGTTGTACTAAAAATTTCAACATCATGTTTTGGAATTTCTATTTCATCTATCCTTCCTTCTCTGGCCCATTGAAAAAGGGGTTTACCTAAAACAGGCTTGGAAGAAAAAGCTGGGTATTTTTGCTCGAACTTTCCAACTGATTTTTCTAACTTTTCTTTAATTAATTCTATATCAGGACAATTTTTGATATTTGGTATTGGTAATTTGACTATTCCCAGCAGGTCCAGAGTATCCGTTTCAAAACCCCACAATATTTCAAATTCATAGGTTTTTTCCATACCCATATACTTTTCCTTTTCCATTAAAGCACTGCCAGAAAGAACCAGAAGTAGCCCTTCTGCCATTGGGTCTAATCTCCCTGCATAAGTCATGGATTGATCAGTAAATTCTGGATTATTTTTTTTAAACCTTAATATTGTCTCTAGCGGAGTTTCGCCAAGTTCTTTATAAAGCAGATGAATTTCCCTATTTTTTTCCATATATTCTGCTACAATAACTCATATGGACGAGAAAACAAAACCGGAAGCAAAGCTATCTACAGAAGCCTATAAAGGCGTACGGGACTTTTATCCTGAAGATATGGCAATACAAAACTATATTTTTGATACTTGGAAAAAAGTATCAAAAGACGCTGGATTTGTGGAATACAGTGCATCTATTTTAGAGCCTGCTGAGTTATACAGAGCAAAGTCAGGTGAAGAACTAGTAAATGAACAGATGTTTACTTTTACAGACAAAGGTGACCGCGAAGTTGCTCTCCGCCCAGAAATGACTCCGTCATTTGCAAGAATGGTTGCCGCAAAAAGAAAATCACTCAAGTTTCCACTAAAGTGGTTCTCAATTCCCAACTTATTCCGTTACGAGAGACCACAACGTGGACGAAAGCGAGAACACTGGCAACTAAATTGCGATATTGTTGGAATTGCAGACCTTAACGCAGACGCGGAAATAATTTCTCTGGCTTATAAAATCATGAAAGCATTTGGAGCAAAAAATGAAGAATTTCAGATCTGTATAAATGACAGAGTATTACTAAACGAAAAATTCAACAGTCCTGAACTAATAAAACTGTTAGATAGAAAAGAAAAAATGGAGCCTGCAGAATTCTCACAAAAATGGATGGAAATATCAGGAAAAGAATACGATGATAATATTGAACCAAATGAGACTATCAAAGAACTCTTAAACAAGTTAGAAAGTGAGGGTGTTAAAAATGTCATCTTTGCGCCAACAGTTACTCGTGGCTTTGACTATTATACAGGAATGGTATTTGAAGTTTTTGATACACATCCAGACAATAAACGATCGCTCTTTGGAGGAGGACGTTACGACAACCTCTTAGAAATATTTGGAGTTGAACCAGTACCTACAGTTGGTTTTGGAATGGGAGACATCACTATGCGAGATTTCCTAGAAACACACAGTCTTCCGACATGCGAAAAATAGTTTTTGATATTGAAACCAAAAATGTCTTCCAAGATGTAGGTTCAAATGATCCTGCAGATTTAGATATTTCTATTTTGGCTCTTTATGATTACGAAACGAATAAATACCATAGCTTTTCACAAGAAGAGTTCCCTCTCATGTGGCCATTTTTCCAAAAAGCTGATGTCTTGATAACTTTCACAGGCGAACACTTTGATATTCCACTCTTGAACAAATATTACAAAAAAGCTGGACTGGGAGATTTGACTACCATTCGTTCTTTAGATGTTTTGAAAGAAATTAAAAATCAATACGGCAGAAGAATGAAACTCGATCAGATAGCAGAAGGCACATTTGGCATAAACAAAAGCGGACATGGATTTGATGCTGTAGTCTGGTGGAGAACCGGAAAGATTGATGAAATCCGAAAATATTGTATTGATGATGTACGGATAACAAAAGATGTTTACGAGTATGCAATGAAAAATAAAAAGCTTATGTACAAGCAAGGACCTTTTGTCAAAGAAATAAAATTAGATACAAAGCACTGGGAACCCATTCCTGAAATGAAAACTCAAAGTTTGTTTTAGATTTTAGGTAATAAAAAACCCGGGGAATATTCTTCCCCGGGGTTCTCGCGTTAACTAGCGCGAACTGCATGCTTCTCAGCTCGCGCACGCGCCTCGCCCTGTTAGGCCGAGACGAACGCGCCGGCGCCGGTGATCGTCGTGACCAGGTTACTGGGGCTCTGCCCCTGATTCCGAACCGCGTTCGGCGGACTGTTGATGTGCATGATGCCTCCTATGGCGACGATTGAAGTGAATCTGACGAAAGGAACAACATAAACATCATAGCATATCCACCTATTTACGTCAAGTACTTTATTTGATAATAGAAAAGGCTCGGGGAATTTCTCCCCCGAGCACTTTGTTGTTGACGCCTAGACGCCGATGAGGTCGAGGAGCTCCTTGGCCTCGTTCGCGCGCTTCTGCACCTCCACCTCCTTCGCCAGGATGTTTTCCACCCTGACGTTCACCGGCTTGGTGGAGGCCGGCCTTTTGTCGAGCAGCTCCGTCGTCTTCATCTTCTGACGCTGGGTCTCGAGACGGGTCCGGTCGAGCTGCTTCTGCTGTACGTCGGCGCCCTTCAGGGCTTCGACCATCGCATTGTACGCGCTGACGCGCTGGATGAACACGCCGTTCGTCTCCGTCTTGACCGCCTCTTCGAGCGTGCCACGGAACTTCTCGAGCCGGGCGATGATATCACCGTCGTAAGCCCCGTCCTGGTCACTCGCCCGCCGCTTGATGTCGACGTTGAACCTGGCGACCTTGGCTGGCTTGCCGGGACGTTCTTCCTGATCGAGGACGGAGTTGCGGAGGAAGGCGCGCAGGATGCCGCGTCCCGTTTCGAGGCAGCTCTTGCCCGCCTTGGTGGCTTCGTTGAGCTTGCCGTCCTTCACGAAGGACGCCATGATCTTCAGACCTTCCTGGAAGGCGTCGGGCAGACGGAATCCCGAAACGGTCTTCATCATGCCAGCGAGTTCCACGACCTGCGTCTTCACGTCACCGAAAGTCACGTTTTCCATGTCGATTCTCCAACCTGAAACGAACAATATTATCTTGTAGAGCTACATGCTCCACTTCAGATAATACCTGATCACATATTAAATATATTGTCAAGGAGATTTATGGTTTGAAATATATGGCTTAAATTATGCTTTTTATAGAAAAATCTACATAGTAAAATTATTTTAATATTTAAATTGCTACCACCTCCTGTATATAGTAAACTTACACTCATGAATATAGAAAAATTATCTGTTCCGATAGCCATAGTTATTGCAGGAGGTTTGATTGCAGGTGCATTTTATTATTCCAACTTAAAAGCAGTCCAAAATTCTCACAATCAAGTGGTTAAAACTGATTCAAGCACCAGTAGTTTAAGACCAATATCATCTGAGGATCATATTATTGGAAATCCAAATGCAGATGTCATCCTAGTTGAATACTCTGATACCGAATGTCCATTCTGTAAGGATTTTCACACATCTTTAAAAAGAATGATGACTGAATATGGTAGTGATGGAAAAGTGGCCTGGGTTTACAGACACTTCCCTATTGATGCGCTACATCCAAAATCTAGAAAAGAAGCAGAGGCACTTGAATGTGCCAGCGAATTAGGTGGACCAGCAAAATTCTGGGAGTATACAAACATGATATATGACATTACAACTTCAAATGACACTCTTGACCCAAGTCAGCTTCCAAAAATTGCTAAATCTGTCGGTCTTGATGTAACCGCTTTCAATACTTGTCTTTCAAGTGGAAAATATGCAGCCAAAGTCCAAGCTGATTACGATAATGCAATAAAAATTGGTGGAAGAGGAACTCCTACATCAGTAATTCTTACAAAAGATGGAACTAAAACTCTTATTGAAGGTGCACAACCATACGACAGTTTGAAAGCCATCATTGATGCTTCACTTAAGTAGTAGAAATTAAACTAGAAACTGCTTTTTCATTTCGCACCATTTACATCCTGCTTCTGAACAAAAAGAAGTTAGGAAACTACCTGACCAAACACTTTCAATAAGTGAGTCTATTTCTGTGCGTACTCGCAAAATATCATCTTTGGAAATAGGCAGTGATACCAAAGGACATCTTCCTTTACTGTCTGGCTTTATAAATATAAGCCACGGTTCGATTTCTTTATCTTTGTACTTATTTTCCAATAGCATTCTGTAAAATATAAGTTGTCTGAAATAATTTCCATCAGAATCCTTGGTTTCACCTTTGATTGCATTTACGCTCATTCCTTCTCGAGTTTTGTAGTCATACACTTCAACTTTATTCTCTCCCTCTATCAAAGCATCAAGCTGTCCGTGAAGCTCAAATTTAACTACCTCTTTCTGAAAATTACCTGAATATATAGTTTCCACCCATTTTTCAGGCATGACTTTACCGGGATTAGAAAAATAATTTTCCAACGCACTTGCAACCATTGGAGCTTGATGGACAAGTTCTTCTATTATTTCCTCCTTTTCGAAGCTCGGCAACAGCGAGGTTTTGAAATACGACTTCACAGTGCTTATGATAGTTTCTTCGATATTTGTAACTTTTTTTATTTTCAATTCCCAACAATATGATAAGGCTTTATGCATAGCTATTCCTTTTTCAGAAGATGGACTCGGTGCTTCTGGAACTTTCAGAATACTTTTATAATAAAATTCTGAGGGACATGAACAGTAGTGATTTAAAGCTGTAACAGACAAACCTTTTTCCAAAATTATGTTCTTAGCATAATCAATAATTTCTTTCTTTTCTCTAGCTTCTGATTTTTCAAAAGATAGCACAGTTCTGACATCCTTTTTCGCTGGTATGTGTTTGCTTAAAACATGGTCTTTGTGAAGTTCATCGATGAATTGTAGAGGGGTAAATTCTTTTCCTAATGAATTCTTTTGACCTACTAAAATAGTTGCGTGTGATCTAGCTCGTGTTAAAGCAACATAGAACAAACGTCTAGCATCCCTTTCTTCATCCTTATCATCCTTATCTAATGGAAATACAAAGGATGATGACTTATGTTTTCTCATCCAAAATTCTTTCATAGCATATGGAAGAAAGACGTAGTCATATTCCAAACCTTTTGATCCATGCGCGGTGGTGACACGAATCTGAGCTGTGGATGTTCCTGAACTTACTTTGATTTTTTTCTTTTCAGCTGAGATTTTGTAGGCTACTAGCTCTTTAATGAGTTCTCGTGGATCAGTAATCTCCTTTGTAGAAGCAATATCTTGAGCCAAGGATACAATTCCCCGCCATACCTCAACTGAAACAGGATTGGCTACTATCATCTTCGAAAGACCAGATGATTCGGACATTAAAATAAGGTAATCAATTACACCTGACTTGAAACTAATATCTTGTAATTGTTTTAATGCAGGAACTTCCTTAAATACTTCAGAAAGAAACCCTGCTCTTAATTTTTTTATCAACTCTGCACTTTTTGCAAAATCTATATTCCACAATCCCGCAGCAAATGTTTCAGCTAGATTTTCGACTTTAGTAGGATCGATTAAATATTCCAACAAAGTAAAATATAATGAGCCTATTGGGTGTGAGAAAATATCAATTCCTCTTTCCGCTGAAACCTCCAATCCTCTGTTTTGGGCCAAAGAAAGAATATTAAGCACATCACGGTTTTCTCTGACGATAACCGCTGCAGTTTTACCATTATCTTTATTTTCTTTTAAGAATTCATCTAATCCATCCATCAAGTATTCGTCCATAGCATCAGTATTTTCAGCTACGATAAGATCAATTGGCTTATTTTTTTCAGATGATTTTGATGTCAGTTGAATTCTGAGATCAGGATACTGTCCTTCATTATAATTGTTTTCTATCATCGCAAATGAAGCATCCAAGATAGATTGATGGGATCTGTAATTGTTTACTAGCGGAATGACTTTCATATTTTTCCAAATATTCTGGAATTTCAGAAAGTTTTCAACTGATGCCCCTTGGAATCTATAGATGGCCTGCTTTTCATCCCCCACAACAAACAAGTTTGGGGTGTCGAAGAAATTCGCAAGTAGGTAAATTATTTTGTTTTGTGAATCATTTGTATCTTGATGTTCATCTACAAGCATGTATAGATATGTCTCTTGGATTAGACGCAAAAGTAACTCGTCCTTTTCTAAAGCTATAAGCAGTTCGGAAAGCAAATCATCGAAATCCATTTTCTTCTCCTTCTTTTTTCTATTTTCATATTCATCAAAAAGTTCAGCAAAAATAGCTGTTCTTTCGCATTTATCAATTTTTTTCAAATATTCTGCCTTTATCAAACCTTTGGTTACACCTCTAGTAGATATTGACTCTGGATCATCTTTTATTTTTTTTATACTAGATGACAAAAATTTCTTTAATATTTCCGATGTCCACGCTTCTTTCTTGCAGTTTCCAATTCCTGAAATAATTTTACCTACATAATAATCAGGATCGCCAAGTGGCCTCAATTTTGTAAATTTTTTTTGCTTTAGTAATTCCCTAATAATTGAAACTTGCTCAACTTCTGTAATTTGTGATGTACGAGATAAATGTGGAAAATGATCGTTAAATTCTGAGATAACAGATGAAGCAAAGCTATGAAAAGTATGTATTCTTACTTCATCAGCTCGGCTCCCTATTATCTCTCGGAGCTTTGAACGCATAACTTTCACTCCAACATCCGTAAAGGTCAGAGCAAGTATTCCCGAAGGAGGAGTGTCAGTCTTTCGCAATATATTTGCGATACGTAATGTAAGCAGTGTTGTCTTTCCAGTTCCTGGACCTGCCACTACAAGCACTGGACCTTCAATAGTATCAACAGCTTCTTTTTGCTCTTTATTTAGACTTTTGTATTTGTCATCAAAAACTTCCTCGAGTTTTTCTTTTAAACTAGTATTACTCTTCATTAATATAGGATAACATGGAATTTTGAGTATAAGAAAAAGAGTAAAGAAGGATGAATTCTTAAAAAATTTCTCCTAGAAACAAACGAAAAAACAAAATAAAGGTCTAAAAAATGAAAATTTTCAGAAATTAATAAATCATTTTGTACATTTGTCAAAAATAATGGTTAAAAAGACTTTTATTTTAGCCATTATATCAACCTGTACTTTACAAAGATTTTTTTTATATTTTGATGCTTGTTACCATACGTTATCCACTTCTTTATTGATAGGAAGAATGTACAATGAAAATAACAAAAACACCCATAGGGATGTTGGAGTAAGTAAACTGGAGTCACACTAAGAAAAACTAGGAGGATTAGATAACAAATCTATACTTATTATCCTCAAGAGGCAGTGACGTCACAGCTTCAAAATATATTTGCAAATATACGTTTACTACTTTGATATAACCTAACTTTTTCGCCAGAAATAGAGGGGTGTTTTTGTATTACTAAGTTATTATAACTTTAAAAAACTCCTGGTCAAAAATTTCTGTGGATAATGACGGATTAACTATCAAAAAAAGCTGCAGTTGGGGCTTTTTTTGATAGTTCTAAAAAATATGGTGTAATGAAACTCGGAGGATTTTTGCTTAAGGTCAAGGCGGAATGAGAAAATGCGAGAAGCCGTATTGAACATACGGTGACGAGAATTTTTGAATTCCAACGCAGAGATTGAGTAAAAAGACCCGAGCTATTAATAATAGTTACGAAGCCTGTTTATTTTATCATGCTGTCTTATCTTCTCATGTGCCTTAGCTTCTATCTGACGTATACGTTCACGTGTTACTCCGAATTCTTTTCCTACTTCTTCCAATGTATGAGTCACACCATCTACAAGGCCATGTCGAAGTTCGAGAATTTTTCGTTCTTTTTCAGGTAAATCATTTAAAATTTCTTTGACTTGGTCAGAAACAATTCTTCTGGATGATTCCTGATCTGGTGAAAGGATTTTATCATCTGCAATGAAGTCCCCTTGTTTAGACTTGCTATCATCTCCATCTTCTCCAACAGGTGCATCTAGAGAAAGTGTAGCTTGGTCAATTTTTTCAATAGTATAAATCTTATCAACAGCCAAGTTCATTTCAGTAGCTATTTCTTCAGGCAATGGATCTCTTCCAAGGTCTTGAGAAAGTCGTCGAACGACTTGTTTGTATTTCGCAATTGTCTCCACCATGTGAACTGGTACGCGGATAGTTCTAGATTGGTCAGCTAGAGCACGAGTAATGGCTTGTCGTATCCACCAAGTAGCATAGGTGGAGAATTTATAACCTTTTGTCCAATCAAATTTATCTACTGCTTTAAACAAACCTAGGTTTCCTTCCTGGATCAAGTCGAGTAAAGTTAGGTCTGGACTTCTGTTGGCATACTTTTTTGCAATCGAAACTACAAGTCGTAAGTTTGCGCGGGCCAAAAGATTTTTTGCTTCAACATCTCCTGCCTCAATTCGCTTTGCCAATTCCTTTTCCATAGCACCGGAAATAAGCTGATATTGCCCAATCTCCTTTAAGTACATCTGGATAGAATCGTATGAAGACTCTGATGATGCTCGTCCATATGTATATTTCTTATTAGCTTCGTCAGCAGATGGAGTTTCAAGTAAGCCTCCTCCTTCCAATATATCTATTCCACTTCCAGAGAGCTTCTCATATAATTCATCAAGAAACAAAATATCGTCTTCAATAGTCGGAAATTCCTTCAAAATTTCATCGTATGTAACATATCCTCTTTCTTTTCCTTTACCGACTAGCTTGGACATTCCCTGAGCCTGCTTATCACCTTTCTTAAGAACAGTTCCAGATACTTTACTTACAGTCTTAGCTGCTCGCATTGCAAGTGAAGATTTATTCTTCTTCTTGGCTCTGATTTTTGGCATAACAAATTTAGCCACCTTCTTTGCTTTCTTTTTTTTCAATGCTTTGGTCTTTACAACCTTTGCAGCTTTTGGTTTATTTTTTTTTGTATCTTTTTTACTTTTCATAAGAATTTTTTATCGTATTTATCCTCTGTGATATCCTTTGACACTCCAGAAGCAATTTTTTTATATTATCGGCATCCTTCGACTGTTCAGCTTTTTGAAGAACTATCATGGCCTCTGAAAATTCTTTTTTAAGATATTCTTCTTCGAGTCCGAGAAGGAGGTAGTTGATTTCCTTTTCAATATTTATCTTATTATTATAATAGCTTTCTGTTTCAAATAATAGTAGGTCCTTATCTTTTTCAAAATATTTTTCTAAAACTTCAAATCTTTCTTTTATTATTTCCTTTGCTCTTTTCTCAACTTCTGCTTTTTCTAGTTCATTATCTTTTGGTTTTGTTCTCTGCCACATTATTATTCCCATTACCTTCCGCTCTATTGATTCTGTTCTTCTCCCCGGTGGTGATGCTTCTGCTTTTGGTGAATAGTTTACTGTAGATTGGGATGCTGACTTTGGCACTACCCTTTTTAAGTCTTCCCACAACGCCTCTTCCTTAATAAATGTTTTTTTGGCAATAGATTTTATGAAGTGAGATTTTTCGATGGTGGATGGCAGTTCTGCTACGTATGGCAAAACATTTTTCTGAATCTCTATTCCAAGCTCTCGTGACTCTAAACCTTTAGATAGTAGTGTATCAGTGTAGTAGTCGATTATATGTTTGGCAGTCTTTAAGGATTCCTTCAATTTTTCTACATCTTCTTTTGCTAAGTCCGCTGGGTCCTTGCCTTCGGGCATTACCGCTATTTTTAATTCCATTCCTAAAGATAATGCTATTTGAGCACTTCTGTTTGAGGCTGCAAAGCCAGCACTGTCTCCGTCATAGGCCATAATTATCCGATTAGAGAGCCTTCTTAACTTTGTTAGATGCATTTCAGTTAAAGCAGTTCCTGAAGAAGCCACCGTGTTAGGAATTTCTGCTTGATGAAGCATGACCAAATCCATCTGTCCTTCCACTAAAATAGAATAATCCTTTAATCTGATATCTACTTTAGCTTTATCCAATCCGAATAAAATATCCGACTTATTGAACAAAGAAGTCTCAGGACTGTTTAGATATTTTGGAGATTTTTCATCAGGTACTAGAATTCTACCTGAAAATCCAACTACTCTTCCAGATGAGTCACTTATTGGAAACATAATTCTTCCTCTAAAGGTATCGTAATAGGAGACGGGCGCTCCATCCTTCCTTTTTATCAAACCAGTTTCCATCATATCCCCTTCTGTCACTCCTTTAGATAAAAGAAATTCAAATAAATCCCTCCACTCCAGCGGTGCGTATCCTATTCGAAAATCACCAATGGTTTTTTCAATTACCCCTCGATTTTCCAAGTAGTCTTTCGCTTCTTTATTTTCAGAAAGTTTCTTTTGGTAGAAAAACACAGCCTGTTCTAATACTCCATGCAATCTCTCTTTTTCTGTCTTGTCTCCTCGATCAAATTGTTCTAATTTCACTCCAGCTTTATCTGCTAATATTTTCAAGCTTCCGATAAAATCCAATCCTTCAAATTCCTGAACAAAAGTAAAAATGTCTCCTTTGGCTTGGCAACCAAAACAATAATAACTTCCCCTATCTGGAGATACGAAAAAGGATGGCGTCTTTTCGTTATGAAAAGGACACCTTCCTTTAAAGTTCGTGCCTGCTTTATCAAGCTTTATATACGAGCTTATCAAGCTGACGACGTCTATTTTTGATTTAATTTGATCAACAGATGATGACATAGGATTTTGAATCTTAAACAATCACATCCATTCGAGCCATTGTCATTTTTGTAGAGTCTGACTTCGAATTTATTAAACTGATTGTAAAGAACTACCTATTATCCACGTAAACCTTCGGTCGGTTTTCTCTCATATCAGCAATCATCTTTGCCTTTCTGCTTCCTTTGAAACCAGTACCTGCAGGAATAAGTCTTCCCAAGATAACGTTTTCCATAAGTCCTGATAGTTCATCGGCATTTCCACGGATAGCTGAGGAGATAAGCATACGAGTTGTGTGCTGGAATGATGCAGCTGCAAGGAAACTCTTTCGTGAAAGTGAAACATCAGTGATACCCATAACTACTCCTTCAGCTTTTGCTTCTTCTAGACCCAAACCTCTTACTCGATTATTTTCTTCTGAAAGGAAAGCGACTTCAACTACGTCTCCGGCTAGAAATACTGTATCTCCAGCAGTCTTAATTCGCTTTCTTGAGAACATTTGACGAACAATAGTTTCGATATGCTTTCGTGACACAGTTTCTCCTTGAAGTTCATAAGGCTTATTGATCTCATGAATAATGTAATCAATAGTCTTGTCTTTTCCAGCATATTTGAAGAGTTCATCAATATCTGCAGAACCGTCTGTAATCAAATCTCCTTTCTTCACTTCATCTCCAACTTTAACTAAGATGGTTCGGTTAAGTGATACAGAATATTCGATTTGGTCTTTTGTTTTTGATCTGTCTTCAAGATTTGGTGTAACTGTAATTAATTTTTCTTTATCAGTCTGGCTTACTCCAGAAATAGTTCCTGAAACTGAGCTAACAATAGCTGGGTTCTTTGGCTTTCGCTTTTCAAATAGTTCTTCCACTCGAGGAAGACCAGAAACGATGTCTCCCCCCACTGATGCAGTACCTCCAGCATGGAATGTTCTCATAGTTAGCTGTGTTCCTGGCTCACCAATTGCTTGTCCTGCCACAGTTCCTACAGCTTCACCTAATTCAACAACTTTGTTCTTACCAAGGTCAACTCCGTAACATCTGACGCAAATACCATTCAAAGTCTTACATGAAAGTGGAGATCTAACAGAAACAGTTGTAATTCCTGCAGCTTCTACTGTTTGAGCATCTTTCTTTGACAAAAGCTGATCCTTCTTAAACATAACTGTTCCATCCTTAGCAACAATATCCGCTGAAAGGAATCTTCCTTTGATATGTTTTGCTATCGGAATCTCGATTCCAGAGATAGCATGTGTATCGATAAGAACACCTTCTTTTGTTCCACAATCCTCTTCAGTGATGATAGTATCCTGAGCCACAACGAACATTTTTCGAGTAAGGTAACCAGACTTTGCAGTGTTAAGAGCAGTGTCAGTAAGACCTTTTCGAGCACCGTGAGTAGTGATGAAATATTCAAGAGGTGTTAGACCTTCCTTTGAACATGAAATAATCGGGAATTCAATTGTCTCACCTGCAGTGTTTGTAATAAGTCCCTTCATACCTGCCATCTGAGTAATGTTTGACATTGTACCTCGAGCACCTGATGCCACCATGTCTGAAACTGAGCCATTCTTAGGTAGGGTTCCAGGCATAAGTTTTTCTAACTCAGCTTTTGCTCCGTGCCAGATTTCAATTGTCTGTCTTGATCTCTCTTCTTTAGAAATAAGTCCTTGATCAAAATGGTCTACAATCAATTCCGCCTTTGCTTTAGATTTTTCCACTATTGCTTTCTTACCTTCTGGAATAACGACATCATCAATTCCCCAAGTAATTCCTGAGTGAGTTGCATATTTAAATCCGAAAGATTTTATTTGGTCGATTATCTTTGGAACATTTTCAATTCCGTATTTCTCGATAAGGTCATCAACTAAGGCTGAAACTTTTCTTCTGTCGATCTCATGATTCATCATTGGATAATCCTTTGGAAGAACTGAGTTAAATAGAAGTCTTCCAACTGTTGTGTCAAAGATTTTTCCATCAAAGTTTTTATATTTTTCTGCACCTGTTGGAAGGACCTTGATTTTTGCTCGGAAAGATACTGCTCCAAGATCATATGCAGTAATAGCAGCATTTGGTGATGAGAAGAATTTTCCTTCTCCTTTTTCTCCATCTATCTCTTTTGTCATCCAGTAACATCCAAGAACAATATCAAGCATCTTTGCAGAAACTGTAGGATCGCCAGAACCAGGCTTAAGGATATTTCTATCGGCTGCCATTATCTCTCGAGCTTCCATTTGAGCTTCATCAGAAAGAGGAACGTGAACGGCCATCTGGTCACCGTCGAAGTCCGCGTTGAAAGCAGAACACACTAGTGGATGAAGTTGGATTGCGTTTCCTTCAATAAGGATAGGCTGGAAAGCTTGAATACCAAGTCTGTGCAAAGTTGGAGCTCGGTTAAGAAGCACGAATCGATCTTTGATAACATCTTCTAGGATAGCCCATACTTCTGGAATACCATCTTCAATAAGCTTTGAAGCTCCTCGAATGTTGTAAGCTAATTCTTTCTGTAATAGCTGAGAGATAACAAAAGGTTTGAAAAGTTCAAGAGCCATATGCTTTGGCAATCCGCACTGGTTCAAATGTAAATCAGGACCCACCACAATAACTGAACGTCCAGAGTAGTCCACTCGCTTTCCGAGCAAGTTCTGTCGGAAAATTCCGCGCTTACCCTTTAGGTTATCGGCAATAGATTTAAGAGGTCGTCTCTGTGATTGGTTTATCGCACCTGATGCAGAACCATGTCGAATAGAGTTGTCGATAAGAGCATCCACTGCTTCCTGCAAGATTCTTTTTTCATTTCGCAAAATAACATCAGGAGCATGAATCTCTTTTAGTTTCTTCAATCGATTATTTCGATTGATAACACGTCTATATAAATCGTTTACATCTGATGTCGCATAACGGCCTCCATCTAGAGGGACCATAGGTCGGAGTGCTGGTGGAATAACTGGAATGTTGGTCAAAAACATCCATTCTGGACGAATGTTTGATTTTATCATTGAAGAAATAACTCCAATTCTCTTGTTTACTTTTACGGATTCAAGACTGCTTGCCTTAGACAACTCTTCTTTCAGTTGTCCCAAAAGCTTGTTCAAATCTAGTTTCTTGAAAATATTGTAAATTGATTCTGCACCTATAGAAGCTTCGAACATTGTTCCGTATTTCATTCCGAAGTTATAGTACTCAACTTCATCAAGCACTTTTCCTTCCTGAATAGATTCGATTTCTCGCTTAGCATTCAAAAGCATTTCTTTGACAGCTTCTTTTGTCTTTTCGTCTTGAAGAGATTTTACCTTGGCCTTGTATTCAGAATCCAAATCCTTCAAGTATCGTGTTCTATCTTCTTCAGAAACTTTAGTAATTATATAACCTGCAAAGTAGATTACTTTTTCAATATCACTTGTTGGAATTCCCAAGATCATACTAATTCTACTTGGCATTGATTTCAAAAACCAAATGTGAGAAACAACTGTTGCTAGTTCGATATGACCCATTCTTTCTCGTCGAACAATAGATCGAGTGATTTCAACTCCACACTTCTCACAAACTATTCCCTTGTATCTTATTCCACGATATTTTCCACAATAACATTCATAGTCCTTATCTGGTCCGAATATCTTTTCGTCAAACAAACCGTTCTTTTCTGAACGCTGTGTTCTATAGTTAATAGTTTCAGGCTTTGTAACCTCGCCGAAAGACCACTCCTTTATTCTCTCTGGAGATGCGATCTTTAGTGCTATTGTCTCGAAATCGTTTGAGTCTGTTGATGTTCTTGTTTTCATAATTTTAGTTTTAGTGTTGGGCGGATAATATTAATTGTCCGACTTCTCACCATTTAAATCTTTCGACCCTGTTTTTATCTGAACATCGAGTGCTAGTCCTCGAAGGTTATTTAACAATACGTTGAATGATGCCGGAGTATTGAGTTGAGTAATTGGTAAACCTTTCACTATTGCATCGAAAGCTGCTGATCTTCCTGTAATATCATCTGACTTGATAGTCAAGATTTCCTGCAATGTGTGAGCTGCACCGTGACCAAGCAAAGCCCAAACTTCCATTTCTCCGAATCGCTGTCCTCCGTTCTGAGCCTTTCCTCCAAGAGGCTGCTGAGTAATAAGAGAGTAAGGACCAATTGATCGCATGTGAATCTTGTCTTCTACCATGTGGTGAAGCTTCAAGATATACATATACCCTACGGCTACTTCTTGTTCAAAAGCTTCTCCGGTTCTACCATCAAAGAGTTTCATCTTTCCTGTTTCAGAAAATCCTGCCTTTTTAAGTTCATCTTTAATTTCATCTCCTGTAGCTCCAGTAAATGGAGGAACGATAGCCTGATAACCAAGAGTATGTGCAGCAAGACCTAAGTGAAGTTCCAATATCTGTCCCAAGTTCATACGAGAAGGCACTCCAAGTGGTGTTAGAATAACGTCGATTGGAGTTCCATCTACCATGTATGGCATATCTTCTTCTGGAAGAATCTTTGAAATAACTCCTTTATTTCCGTGTCGTCCTGCAAGCTTGTCTCCAACTGACACATTTCGAAGCTGAGCAACCTCAATGTGAATTCTCTTGATGATACCTGAATCAAGCTTGTCACCTTTCTCTCGTGAGAAGATTTGAACTTTGATAATTCTTCCTCTCTTTCCTCCTTCCATTCTCTTTGATGTATCTTTTACATCGTGAGCTTTTTCACCGAATAGTGATCTAAGAAGTCTTTCTTCAGGAGTTAGTTGTGTCTCACCCTTTGGTGTAATTTTTCCAACCAATATGTCTCCAGGTCGTACTTCCGCACCAACCTGAACAATTCCGTCTTCTGCTAAGTTCTTTAGTTTTGTTTCACCAACATTTGGAATATCGCAAGTAGTAACTTCTGGTCCAAGCTTTGTATCTCGAACGTTAACTACGAACTCTTCTATATGAATGGACGTAAATTTACTGTCTTTTACCACTCTCTCTGAAAGAATAATCGCATCTTCATAGTTTGATCCGCTCCATGACATGAAAGCAACGAGCATATTTTGACCAATCGCTGTCTGTCCATTTTGGCTAGCTGATGTGTCTGCAAGGATATCTCCCTTCTTTACCTTATCTCCAACGTTTACGCTTGGTCTTTGGTGGAAAGCAGTAAAGCCGTTTGTTCGAGAAAATCTTACAAGTTTGTGTTCTGTTTCTTTTCCTTTGCTATTTTTTACTACAACTTTAATACCATCTGAGTGTGTAACTGTTCCTTCTTCTGTTGCTATAACCAATCTTCCTGTATCTCGAAGAGCATCTGATTCCATTCCTGTCGCAACAAGTGGAGCTTCGGGAACGATACATGGTGTAGCTTGTCTCTGCATGTTAGATGCCATGAGAGCACGGTTGGCTTCATCGTGGTTTAGGAATGGGATCATCGATGTTGCGATAGAGAATGCCTGGTTTGTAGCAACATCCATAAAATCCACTTTATCCTTAGATATAGTGCTTGGGTTTCCTTCTATTCTAACTTCAACGTCATCAACTAAGATTTTTCCATCCTTATCAACTGGAGTAGCAGCGTGAGCAATAGCATATCCTTCTTCTTCTGATGCATTCAAATACAAAATCTCATCTGTAACCTTACCGTTCTTTACCTTCGCGTATGGAGTTTCGATCATTCCAAAGCTGTTTATCTTTGCATATATAGCCAAACGTAATACTAGACCAATGTTCGGACCTTCTGGTGTGTGGATAGGACAAAGTCTTCCATAGTGTGATGTATGAACGTCTCGAACTTCGAATCCTGCTCGTGTTCGGTTAAGACCTCCAGCTCCAAGAGCTGACAACGTTCTCAAGTTCTCGATTTCTGCCAAAGGGTTCTCCTGAGTCATGAACTGAGAAAGCTGGTTAGTTGTAAAGAATTCTTTGATTCTGGCCTGTAGAGGCTTTGGAGATATAAACTGAACTGGAAGACTAACATCTGTATCAATAGTAGACATTCTATTTTGAATGTTTCTCTTGATCTGAGCCATACCTGTTCGGATTTTCTGCTGGAAAAGTTCTCCAACGAATCGGACACGTCGTGATCCTAAGTGGTCAATATCATCCGGTGTTGCGTGAGGAGTGTTGTTAAGTAGTGCAATATTTGAAATTATAGTAACAACATCTTCAAGAGAGATTGTTTTTCTTTTAAGTTCTTTCTCATCCATCTTCTTATTAAATCTCTTGTTGAATCTGTATCGTCCAACTGGTGACAAGTCATATCTTTCTCCATCAAATATAGACATGACAAATTCCTTTGCATTTTCTGCAGTTGCAAGGTCTCCATCTCTTAATCTTTTGTGTATCTCAATAAATGCTTCCTCTACTGTCTTTCCGTGATCTTTCAGTAATGTTTTTTCAATAGACTTAGTTGCGAACTCATCTCCAGCAAAAAGCTTCTTTATTGCTTCATCATCCTTCGCTCCAAGTACTCGTAATAAGGTTGTTCCAGCAAACTTTCTTTTTCTATCGATTCGAACGAAAATCATCCCTTCTGCATCTGACTCGATTTCAACCCAAGCACCTCTAGAAGGTATAATCTTAGCCCCAAAAAGCTGTCGTCCTTTAACTTCTGATGCTGTAAAAAATACTCCGTAGCTTCTAGCAAGCTGAGGCACAATAACTCGTTCAATACCTGAAATAATAAAAGTTCCGTGAGAAGTCATGAGGGGAAAATCCGCCATGAAAATTTCCTGCTCTTTCTCTGTTCCTAGTATATGATTTTTTAGCTTAACCTTTACTTTAAGAGGAGCTTCGTAGGAAAGCTTATTATCTTTTGCAAAATATTCATCATGCTTTGCATGAGCTAACTCAAAACCTGTAAAATCTAATGTGAATTTTTTTTCAGAATAATCCTTAATTGAAGAGAATTCATCAAAGACTTCTTTCAGTCCTTTTTCTATGAGCCACTTGAAAGAGTCGAGTTGAGGCTCAACGAAGTTCGGAGTAGGCACGAGAGGTTTTTTGAAACGTCCGAAGAACTTCTGTGGACGTGCAATGTTTTTTGCGATGATTGTGTTTTCCATAATGTTTTGTACTTATTTACTCCGAATTAATAAAATAAAACCAAAAACTCATTCAAAAACAAAAAGACACCATTCCCCAATGGTTTCCTTTTTTCCTGTTCAATTATGTTTAGCTATTGAAGCTCAAAATAGTTTAAGAATGACCAATTAACCTTGCAATCATCTTCTTCGGACAAAACTCAATCGTGTGAAGCTGTGATGAGTATACTCTAAAAGAGCAAAGTGTGTCAAGCAATGTCAAGGAGATTATCCACATACTACTCACAGGGGCATTTGACCTTTATCTTAGCCTTAGAACGAAAAACAGCTCTGGCAGGAATACCAGAGCTGTAATTGCTTAATTGTGCGAGTTGATCTTACACCGGCGGACGGTTGATATCCCAGAAAATCCCGAAGTTTTCCCCACCGATAAGAACCCATTTAGGCATGTCGATTTGCCACCATCTCCATCCAAGAAAGGCCACGCTTGCCATCCTGTGATGATTTTCATGCCAAGGCTCGCCGCTAAAATTAGGGATAGCAATGAGCGGACTATTTTTGCTTTGTTCTTTCACGGTACGACCGTGGACCCCCTTTTTATGGAACACCAGTCGAAAATGATCCCAGCTGTTAATGGCCCAGGTAAACTCCAAAGAAACGACTACACCGCCAAATCCAGCGAGAAGTAGACCCGGGAATCCAGCGAAGATAAATGGCAGAACAAAACCTGAAAGCATACCAAGAAAATAGACAGTCTTGTCCCACCGCCAATTGGCCATAGTAGTATTTTCACGGCCCAGAGCGAAAATCACTTCAGCATTTGGTGGTTCCTTAACCTCGAAGAACAACCAGCCCATGTGAGCCCATAGGAGACCCTTAATCCCCTTATACTTTGTTGGGGTATGAGGGTCCCACGGACCTTCAGTGTCCCAATGGTGTTGTTTGTGGTTTCTCCTCCAGTCATACCAGTGTCCTTGCGCCGCCATTGCTCCAAAGAAATGGATAACTTCTTGAGTAAAGAAGTGGCACTTGAAAGACCTGTGAGTAAACAGACGGTGATAACCAAGGGAAACCCCAATTGAGCGAAGCATATAAATCCCGAAAAACCAAAACCAGACTTTTCGGCTATAGCCGTGCACAAATGAGTGCCAGCTAATTCCGTCTCGGAACCAATACATGAGGGCCCAGATTGCCATGAGATGTAGCCACACGACTATTGTAAAGAGCACAGGTCGAAACTTTCCTTTTGTCACGGAATCCTCCCTTCTTTTTATAATTATACAGAAAAAGACATAACCTCCTAAAAAGTTATGCCCATTTTCTTAATTATTTATTTTCCGCCAAGTTCCAAAACTTTTTTGAAATGTGTTTCTGATACTGGTTGAATCGACAGTCTACTTCCTTGCTGTGCAACAACCATATCACTGAGTTCAGGACGAAATTTTATATCCTTTAACAAGACACTATTCTTTAATTTTTTTACAAAAATAATATCTACTCCTACCCAGACGTTATTGGTCTTAGCTTTAGGATCAAAGTGATCATCTTTTGGATTTAGTGCTGTTTCGTCAGGATATGCTTTACTTCCCACTTTAGCTACTCCAACAACTCCCATAGGATTACTGCTTGAATGATAGAACAAAACTCCATCACCTTTTTGCATCAAATCCCGGATAAAATTCCTAGCTTGATAGTTTCTTACACCAGTCCACTCTGTTTTTCCATCCTTTTTTAGGTCGTCAATGGAATAGCAATTTTCTTCACTTTTTATTAACCAATATTTCTTCATATAAAATTCTTTTACTTAAAAAGCTGTCTCAAATAGAGGATTCTAGTGGTAGAACTTGTTGTATATAGTAGCTAAAATAGTTCCTACGACAAATCCAATAACTGATGTGAGGACTATAAGTAAAATAGCATTGCTTATATTAAACGCTTGTACAGTGAAAGGATTGTTTAAAAAATGCATTTTTAATACAAAATTCAAATATCCTTGTGCAAGTCCAAATGCAACCATAAGAGACCAGAATAAATGCATTGTTCCTGCAAATACTCCTAATGTTAAACCTGCTTTTTGTGTATTCATTAAATTTAAGGACAAGTCGTAGTTATTTACTGCTTCCCTGTCCAAATCGTGGTTAATACTAATATTAGTATTATATCACTTTATTTAAGAGTTAAAGCCTCCTCACGCAACATCATTTCTTTCTTCTTTACTCCTCCTCTATTATAACCACCCATTCCTCCGTCAGAACGAATCACTCTGTGACAAGGTATTTCATTATTATAATTCTTACTCATTATACTTCCAACTGCCCTATAAGCTTTTGGGCTTCCAGCTTTTTTAGCAACTTCTAGATAGGTCAAAACTTTACCTTTAGGAATAGCTTTCACCACTTCTCTTACTTTTTCTGTAAATGTTTTCTTTATCATCTTATTTCAATACAAACCTGTATAACTTTTTGGTCCAAATAGGTCCTGCTGAATTAATACCAATTCTAGGAGTTTTTAAAACTTTAATCTTCTTTATTTCGGTTAGATCTTCCTCAATCCAAAGACCAGCTTCTTTTCCCAAAATTTTTCCATTAAGTGTCTTATCTATAGATAATTTTTTTGTAAGTCGTCCAGGTCCAATACAGCCCTCGATACCTCTCAATAGTACTGCAGCAGGATGTCCTTTTTTTCCACAAGAAATATTAAGCATCCAATGCATACCATAAGTAAAATATACATATATAGTAGCAGGTTCTTCCCACATAGGGGTATTTCTAGGTGTCTGTCCTCTGTGAGAATGTGATGCTTTATCTTTCAAACCTTCATAAGCTTCAGTTTCTACAATCATGAAAGACATAATCTTATCTCTAGTCTTTCTTGTTAAATATTTTCCAATAAGATCTCTAGCTACTAAAACAGAATTCCTATTAAAGAATTCTGGTTTTAGTATTCTCTTCATTTGTAAAATATCTAATTACTATTTCATACAAATTCCTCCAACATCTCCAAAAGGCAATTTAGATCCTGGTTCAGGCTTACACTGATAACCAGCTATACAAGTTTTAGCTGTAGCTGTGTTTCCACCACAATGCTGTCCAGGTCCAGCAAAAGTTGAATATGTTGTTGTAGTGCTAATAGTTGTAGTAGTAACTCCACCAGATGATGCAGAAGTATCGGTATTATTATTTGTATTCACAGTTGTGTCCGTATTATCCATTGTATCGGGAACATCATTTCTCATAAAGTAAAACGCTCCACCTAAAACTACTAAAACCGCTATTAATATAACTAAAATTTTATTTGTATTCATATTTTAAGTATATACCCCAATAAACTTTACGCAAGTAATTTTAACATTTAATTAATACAGTAATTTCTTTAGATTTTTGTTTGAGTTCAAGGCGCGACGTTTTGTTTTTGACCAAGGTGTACATGCTAGTACTCCGCGGGAGAAAATGAAACTAGCAACGCAGAAATCGAACAAAAAAATAAGAAATTAATACTTTCGTATTACACCTTTAACTATAGCTGCAATCTTCAAATCATACTGAGGATATATCGGTGAATAGTTCTTATTAGCCGGTTTTAAATAAACTACATTCCCTTTCTTCTTGAAGTACTTCATTGTCCAGCCACCATCAACTTCTGCAATAACAATATCTCCGTCCTTTGGGTTTCCTCGTCTCTCTACTAAAACCAAGTCACCTTCCTTAATCCCTTCGTCAATCATTGAATCACCTTTTACTTCCAAAAGATAAGTTGATTCTTTGTTCCCCACTAAGTATTCATTAATACTAAGAGTCTCGGAACTCATCTCGTCTACTGAGGTTGGAAATCCTGCTTCAACAAGTCCAAGTAAAGGAATCTCACCAAATATCTTCATGGGAGTAAGTTTACCGTTTGAGTCTTTATCTATGACCTCATCATCAACAA
This sequence comes from Patescibacteria group bacterium, assembly GCA_013816135.1. GTDB lineage: Bacteria > Patescibacteriota > Minisyncoccia > Phycocordibacterales > DATDWN01 > C7867-006. Next base: position 34,322 of record JACDEV010000002.1, read on the forward strand.
GTTTATTAATCAATTTATAAACAGCGTTCTTGGACTTGAAACCAACAAGGGTCATGATCTCTTTGTAACCTGGCATCCTTCTATTTTTTCTATAGAAGGATAGAATCTTATTTTTGTAGTCAGAGTAGTTTTGATCACTCATATATTTATATTATTGAAAATGTACCAAATGACCTCATCATCCAGTTTGTTTGTGAACGTCTTATGTTCGACAAACTCTGAAGAATGAACTTATGTCTTCTGGCTTCTTTTGAATAAGAAAGACCTTTGATAATCTTCTCATCAATCTGATCATTTAAAACTTCTAATTCCCTCCTCAATGCTCTTTCTAAATTTTGTTTGCTCATAATTTTTGGGCTAGATTTGTATACATTTATTATAGGTGAACTGTAGTTCACTAGTCAACAAAATAACTGTGGATAGCGACATACAACCTAATTTAATTAAGAGGTCAATAATACTTGACACATTTTTAATATATGCTATCATTTTAAATGGAGGCAAAGGTAATGCCAAATTTGGACAGTCAGCGTGCAAGACTCGTCCGTTATGGACGGAGCACGGGATTTCAATCCCAAAACGGCGTCATCAACATGAGCGCCGACCAGCTTCAGGCTTCAATGAAGCCGAGACTGATTCCGACGAAAACGGCCGTTCCGCCAACCTGGAACAGCCGTCGACGTGGAGCTTGGAGTTCGGATACGGATGGTAAGGATCAGAACTAGTTTGATCCGAAGTTCTAAAATCTCTCCCTCGTAAGACCCCGCAAGTCTCCCCCTCAAACAAAGGCCGTCGCAAGACGGCCTTTCCTCATATCTATAAGTTATTTTGAAAAAAAATTTATATATGCTAGATTTTCACTGGAGAAAAAATGGGTACACCTTTTTCGATACCGAAAGTGAGCTTTCAAGAATTCAATAATGGGAAGAGTGTCTGCATAGTAGTAAGTGGCACGACCCCAGCAAAGAGTTCAACTGTGAAATGGTCGCATGGAAGTCATCTAGGTACTGCCACAGTTGTCTGGGTCGAATTAACACAAGGTCGGCAAGAAGTTTGGGTAAGAAAAAACTGATTAGTAAAACCCGTTTTATACATTTATGTATAAAACGGGTTTTGAATTTTATATGAACTTCAACTTCTCACTACGTGTGAGTTTTTTTATATTTGATTCTGCTTTAGAAGCAGTGGAACGATTCCGAAACTTTTTTGACCACACTAGCGAAACTGGTCGCCTGGCTTTCGTATATTTTGCTCCTTTTTTCGACAAATTATGTTCTTCTAATCTTCTTTTCAAATCAACTGTTATACCTGTGTAGAGAGTTTCATCTGCACATTTTAGAATATATAGATAATACATCGAATTAATGTCCTTGGGATTGCCAGACCTTGATAGACTCAACAGGATGAACCAACATAATAATATTTAATGTCAGATTATCTCTTATCCAAAACAGACAACCAAGTTCCATAATTATAACTAAGAAAATTGAAACCCATATTTTTGAAAACCGAGCGATATAAAATCCAACAGACATCATAAGAATATCTGATACGGAGTTCAATACACTATCCCCTACATACCCTTGAGAAATAGTGGCAGCCCGGTAGCGATCGATTATAAAGTGTGAGTTTTCCAAAAGTTCCCAGCCAGCTTCTAAAACCACTGCAATCAAAAATCTATATTTTACCGGTAATTTTCTTGCGAAGTAACGCAATACCGCATAAAAAATTATTCCGTGGATTATGTGAGAAAAAGAATAAGCATCTGCAAATCTTTGCGAGTTCTCACTCCCCCAGATATTTCCATCCCACCATCCGAACATCCCATCTGGGCCGAGGAGTGACCTACCGCCGAAATATTCAATGCCTGCGACAAATACAGCTGTCAAAAGAAAACTAATTATCACAAATCGATTATTTTTTAAGTAATTTATAACTTTGTCCATTTACTAATTATACACTCAATATTCTTCTACAAATAATCTTGCTAGTCTTATTTTCAGATAACTTGGTTTTTTCTTTTGCTTCAAAAGTAGATTATAAACCGGAGATAAGGTCATAGTTCCTGTTTTCTTGAAAGCTGAGATAATGTCATCTAGTTCGCTCCGTTTCAGTTCTCGTTTTAAGTAAGTTATATCTGGACACTTTTTCTCTGCTCTCAACTCCTCCACATGAGAAACAACTGTTTCTGCTTTCAATCCTCTAGCATCGGCAATGTCTGATAATGGTACTTCCTGTTCAAGCATTCCCGCAGTGATCTCTTGAGTAGATTTTTTTACTTCTCTATTCTCTTCCTTTTCTTTTCTTTTTATCTTTAATTTTTCTTCTGGCTCAATTGATTTTATAAATTTCTGTTGGATCTCCTGAATATCTTTTTCCGAAAGCTCATTTAAGTCAGTGACCGCATCTACTGATAAATCCCGAAATCTTTGATCCATTTCTAAGACTTCTGGATCTACCTCCAGGGCTATATCGTTAAATCCCAAAAGCTTCATACCTCCAAGTGACCTTACACGTGAAAGAGCAACATATCCCATTCCTTTTACAAACGATTTGGAAAGGTCTACTTCCATAGCATCTAGTGACATTCCCTGACTCTTATGTACTGTAATAGCCCACGCTAACCTTAAGGGGTACTGTGTAATTTCCGCTTTAACTTTGCCTTCTTCTTCTACTTTCCAAGATTGGGGAGAAACAGACAATTTCATGCCGTTAGTTGTTTCCACAATAGGATCACCAAAAGAATTAAAATCAGAAATTACTCCTAATGTTCCGTTTACATAAATACCTTCATTATGATTTTTTGTAAACATAACACGAGCACCTTTTTTTAAAGTTAATACCTCAGGAGACAAACAACTTTTTTTTAAACTTTCCATTAGCCCAGATGAGCCTTTCCATGTCATGTTGTATTCTTTCTCATCACCCTTTATTAGATTAAGGTGTCTTTTGTTCACCACATCTACATCGATGTTGTGAGTATAAACTCTAGTTGCAACTGCTCCTGATTCAGGATCTTTATTAAATCTGGTTTTCAAAAGCTCGATAGTTTTTTTAGTAACTTTGTTTTCGCGTATCTGATTCAAGATAGCAAGATAAGTATTATCCTTTTGGCGATGCTGTTCCGAGAGGTGACAAATGGTAAATTTTGAAGCTAACCAGCTTTCTGCTTTATAAGCAAACTCAGACTCAGCTGACTCCCTTATGCCTCTAGTAACAGGCGGTAGTTGAAAAAAATCCCCACATAAAATAATCTGCATACCTCCGAATGGCCTTTCATTATGTTTCATTTGTCGGCATATCCACTCTATGAGGTCTAGTCTGAAATGATGTAGCATTGAAACTTCATCAATTATCAAAACCTTAGTACGTTCAAATCTTTTATATAAATACTGTCTTTCCATCAAATCCTCAATGTCATAATCAGTCAGAATGTCTCTAACTCCCAAACCGGACCATGAATGTATAGTCATTCCACCCAAGTGTGTAGCAGCTATTCCTGTTGAAGCTGTGACAGCTACATCTACCGCATGAGATTTCAAATAATTTATATAGGAATTCAAAACATAAGTTTTTCCACTTCCCGCCGGGCCTGTCAAAAAAACATTTTTTCCCATTTTTAAAATATCTAATGCTTCAGATTGCAACATGGTTTCATTCTACCAACCGGACTGTGTATAAGGATAGTTGACAGTCAAGTGTAAGTATTAGAAAATCCAACATTTACTCAGGCGATTTTTAAAGAAATTATTTACTTAAAACTTTCCAAGCCTCTATTTTCTTGTGATCACCTGATAATAAAATTTTCGGTACTTTGTATTTCTTACCTTTATATTGGAATATTTCTGGACGTGTATATACATCATGACTTGATACCCGAGACTCTTCTAGAGAGGAAAAGTTCCCAAGTACTCCTTCCACTTGCCTTGCAACACAATCCAAGAGAACCATTGCTGGCAACTCACCACCAGTTAGCACAAAAGGACCTACAGAAACATCTTCCATTTTGAAAACTTTTTTTATTCTTGCATCAATTCCTTCATATCTTCCTGCAACTAAAATAATATCAGTGTATTTTTTTGAAGTCTGTTTTGCATATTCAGTATTGAACTGCTTACCTCCTGGCGAAAAGAAAATTATCTTCACTTTTGATTTTTTGTTTCTTTTTATTTGCGTTAAAGCCTTTTCAATTGCCTTAATGGTTGGTAAAGCCTGAATAACCATTCCGGGTCCTCCGCTGTAAGGCTTCTGATCTACTCTCTTCCATTTGTCATCAGAATAATCTCTTGGATTATAAAAACTGACTTTTATTTTCTTATCCGCAATTGCTCGCGAGATAATAGACTCATTCAGATATGAGTCAAAAGCGCTGGGAAACAATGTTATGACGTGAAATTTCACACCCTACTTATACCACAAATTTTGACATTAGAAAAGGGCGCACATTGCGCCCTTTTAATTACCCAAAAGCTATCTTCCCGACGCCATCTGCTCAGGCTCGTACAGCTTCACTTTTCCCCCAGCCAAAAGCTCAGTCTCTGTAGAGAAGTTTGGTAGATCGCTACCACATTGAATGCATGTAGTCTGCCCTACCAACTCCTGCTTGTAGCCGCACTCCTTTCCAGAACGGCCATCGACTACTGGTGTATTTCTACAAGTGATCCACGGTAATTGGAGAGTCATCCATCCCCCTGGTTTGTATCTAAGTAAAATGATAACACCATTTTTTCGAAAAAAATCTAATGAGCAATCTAGAAGTGCATAACTTTTGTAGACATTAACAAAAATAACCTCGTGTGAGGTTATTTTTGTTAATTTGTTAATTAGATTAAAGCTTTAAGTCGCTCATTGCATCGTCTAAGGACTTTGTAGCACTTGTTCTTACTTCGTTAATACTTCCTGCTGGCTCATTTATTTTTAGATTTACACGAGCGTTGTTCTTCATTCCTACTACGCGCAATAGTGTTCGGATTGCCTTTGCGGTATTTCCTTCTCTGCCGATTATCTTTCCCATATCGTCCTTGTGAACATCTAGTGTCATCAAAACCCCCATTTCATCTACGGTTCGAACTATTTTTACATCCTCAGGATGTTCAACCAAAGTTTTTATTATAAAATCTAGAAACTGTACGTCTTTTTCCATGATGGACAATCAGTTAAATTATAAACCTGCACTATAATTGTAATAACTAAAAAACTTAGTGTCAATTGTAAAATCAATAAAGAAAACAATTAATTGCGTAAAAAGAGATTAAGCAGGTACTTCTTCGGTGGCGGGAGCTGGAGATGGAGTCTCTACTGGAGTTTCCACCTCTATTTTTTCCTCAGCTTTTTCCTCAGCTTTTTCTGGAGCAGTTGCTGGTTTTGCTTCTGGTTTTTCTTCTGGAGTTGCTTCTACCGCCTCTCCAACTGGTGCATCCTTAACAATTGCTTTCTTTAAAGGAAGAACGTTGACCTTCTTTCCAGAAATAATATTCTTGCTTACAAGAAGATTGTGAACCGTTCCAGAAACCTGTGCTCCTTTTGAGATCCAGTAAGTTACTCTGTCTGCCTTGAAAGTAGATTTGTCTCCTCTTCTTGCATCATAGCTACCCAAAACTTCCAATGATTTTCCGCTTTTTGCAGCGTTTTGAGACTCAGTAACAACAAGACGAAATGACGGTTCGTGTGTCCGTCCTACTCTCTGTAATCGTATTTTTAACATGTACGCTATAGTAACAGAATGAAACAAAATGGTCAATTAAACAAAGCAAGTCTGACCCCCTCATTTGGAATCAGACTTGGTGACCGAGAGAAGTTAACACTTTTGACGGTCAATATAATTGGCACAATTACGAAGAAGGGTTTCTCGAGGAAGATTCATCTGTCCTGTGCCTTTTGAGCCTTCAGGAAGTGCCGAGTCATAAAGGGTAATGTCTGCCATCCAACACCGAGCATTGTTCTCCCGAGCTTTATGAGTCCTCAAAAGATTTCTTAAACGCTGTAGCTCCTTTCCTCGCTCGGACAAGCTCATTTCTTTAATATCACGATCCAGTTTCATCCTGAACCTTCTTTTTGACATAAACCTTTGGTTTCAACAAAGAAAGATTATCGATGGTTTTTTGTATTGCCTCTTGTTGTTCTTTGCGACTTTTACTATTCCAAAGCTTGGTTACTTCATCCATTATGTACTCCTAATGACAAATTTATCATGAGTATAATTTAATGTCTATAATTTTAATTTCTTATTAAAGTTCTAATCTGCTATACTAAACCGAAATGGAAAAAGAAGGGAAAGTTTTTACAGGACCTATAAGTATCAACACAAAAGGTGTTGGTTTTTTCGATATAGACCCAGGCGACAAAAAAAATGGAACAAGTATTGAGATTCAGCCCCAATTCATAAATAGGGCTTTTCATGGAGATATTGTAGAAGTAACCTTAACTGGAGAGAAAATTCGAAATCGCGAGCAAGGCAAAGTAACAAAAATAGTAAAAAGATCAAAGGATGAGTTTGTAGGATTGATTGAAAAAAAAGAAGGAGCAACCTTTGTCACTCCAGATGACAAGCGTCTGTATGTAGACATCTTTCTTCCTGAAGGGAGCAACGCTCCAGAAGGAGAAAAAGTCTTAGTCAAAATCACCGATTGGGAAGCCAAAAATCTACAAGGTGAAGTCTTGAAGGTTATTGGTAAAAAAGGCGAAAATAATACAGAAATGGAATCTATAGTCTTGGAAAAAGGCTTTAGAATAGAATTCCCCCACTCTGTTGAAGAAGAGGCGGAAAAGATCAAAAGAGAATATAAGAACAACTTTGAAGACGAGATAAAAAATCGCAGAGATATGCGTGGTGTAACAACAATGACTATCGACCCTGCTGATGCAAAGGACTTTGACGACGCAATTTCATTTGCAGATTTAGGAAATGACCAATTTGAGATTGGAATTCATATTGCTGATGTATCATATTTTGTTACTCCAGGAACTGAGCTCGATAGAGAATCAGAAAAGAGAGGTTTATCTGTATATCTAGTTGATAGAACTATTCCTATGCTTCCTGAAGTCTTATCAAACGATTTGTGTTCACTTAATCCCAATGAAGATAAGTTTACTTTTTCTGCGGTATTCAAAATGACTGGCGAAGGAAAAGTTCTTGAAGAATGGTTTGGACGAACTGTAATCCACAGTGATAAAAGATTTACATATGAAGATGCAAATGACGTAATCATCGGGAAAACAGATGGTCCATACAAGACAGAACTCCTAAAGCTTAACGAGATTGCAAAAAAACTGGAAAAAGCCAAATCCCAAAATGGCGCAATGAGCTTTGAAACCGAAGAAGTTAAATTTGAACTAGATAAAAATGGAAAACCTCTACGTGTATATAAAAAATCACGACTTGATACTCACAAGCTGGTTGAAGAATTTATGCTTTTAGCTAATCGCGCTGTGGCAAAGTACGTTTTCATGTCCCAGAATAAAGGATTGATGAAAGATAAAAAACAATCCGTTTACCGTATCCATCCTCATCCAGATGTAGATAGAATCCAAAACCTTGCAGTTTTTCTGAAAGCTATGGGTTTTGATCTAAAGAACAAAGATGGAAAAGTAACTTCTGCGGATTTGAATGCACTACTCAAAGAAGCTAAAGGCACTCCAAACGAAGGCTTAATAAATACTGCAACTGTCCGAAGCATGGCCAAAGCTACTTACTCTACAAAAAACATCGGACACTTTAGCTTGGCGTTTACTTACTATACTCACTTCACCTCTCCTATCAGACGATATCCTGACGTTTTGGTGCATAGATTTTTGGAACGTGAACTTAAAGGTGGAAAAGTGGAACAGAATGAATATGAGAAATTTGAAGCTATTTGCCTAGCTTCATCAGAACTGGAGAAAAAAGCATCTGATGCTGAACGCTCTTCAATAAAATATAAACAAGTCGAATATATGACTGAACACATTGGGGAAATCTATGACGGTACGATTACGGGAGTAACTGAATGGGGAATTTATATAGAAGAAAAAGAAACAAAATGCGAAGGTATGGTAAAAACAAGAGACATTGGCGATGACTTCTATGTTCTGGATGAAAAAAACTATACATTGAAAGGAGAAAAAACTGGAAAAAAATATACTCTGGGAGATTCAGTAAAATTTAAAGTGGTTTCTGCAGATATGGAACGAAGAGTCTTGGATTACGCATTGCTAAGCTAAAAGGAAAACCTCGTGACGCTTGTAAACGACACGAGGTTTTGAGCTAAAAGCAAGGTATGCAAATAAAATTAGTGAATGACTGTGTCCCTCTGGCCAATATGTGTGTCAATTGACCACCCAGCATTCACACCCGCTCCATTCACTTCACAAACGTTAATTTCGGAACCAACTTCCGGATTAACCCCTCCGTGAAAAGGAGCCTTAAAAACTTCAAGAACCTTAAAAGTGAGGTGCATCGTCTTCCCTTTCTCGACCTTGCTCTTGAGCCGAACTCTCCAGTGAGCACCATCTTCGTAATAGTTAGCCTCGTCTCCGACTTCCAGAATGTCTGACTGGTACATGTGTCCCTCCACTTTTAAAACTACAACGACAGCGTGAAAGTGTCAAATTTGGGGAGTCCGATATTAGAGATTAAAATTATTCAGTTATTTCTCGGACTAAAAGGCAAGAATAATTTACTTTGCTACTGAAACAGCCTCCTCAAAAGCCACTGACAATAGTTTCGAACCTCCACCCATTCCCATTGTCACTCCATATAATATTCCAGCACGGGACATAGTTTCACGATTGTGAGTAATGACGATAAGCTGAGAATACTTAGAAAGATTCTCAATCATGTCAGCGTATTTTTTTGAATTAGCTTCATCTAGCGCCGCGTCAGTTTCATCGAGAATAATAAAGGGTGGTGGATTAACTTGAGAAATTGCAAACAATAAAGCAATGGAGGTTAGTGCTCTTTCACCACCAGAAAGCATCATCAAACCTTTGACTTTTTTCTTTGGCAAATTTACTTCTATCTCTATTCCCTCCTCTTCTTCTATCATTTCTGGAACTTCAATATCGTCCTCATCTAATGAAAGATCTGTATCTTTTTTCTTCTTTTTAACCGGAACTGTTACAGAAAGCTTAGCTTCGCCACCTCCAAACATAACAGCAAAATATTCTTTAAACTGTGTGTTTATCTTATCTAAACCTGTCTTAAACTCCACACTTAATCGCGTATCAAGATCCTTTATTAACTCAGTTAATGATGAGGCAGATTTTTCTAAGTCTGTAATTTCTTTTTCCAAAAAAGCATCTCTTTCAGTAGCCTCTGTAAACTCTTTGACCACATCAGATCCTCCCAGACCTCCAGCATCTTCCAATCGTATTTTTATCTTTTCTATTTTTCTTCGTCGTTCTTCCTGGAGAGTTCTTGCTTCATTGAAATCAAATGAAAGCGATTGGAACTGGAGAACATGAGTACCAAGAAGCATACCCAGCTCTGTTAGTTCTCTTTTAAAATCCTCTTTAAGAAGTTTCAAAGTCTCTTCTTCCAAATTCAAACTATGAAGTTTTGAACGAACTTCTTGTGACTCAGCCATGATCCTGAAAACAGCTTTTTCAGCATCTCTATTAGTATCTTTTTCTTTATCTATTGCTTCCTTCAATTCAGAATATTCTTTGCTAAGTTTATTTTCTCGATTTTTTATTTCTTCAAGTGAATCTTCTATCTGTTTCTTTGATTCTTTTAGATTTTCAATATCCTTTTGTGCATCTGCAATGAGAGACATATCTATTTTGTCTTTGTTCTGGTCTATAAAGTCAGTCAAAAAAGTCGATATTACATCCAATGATTTGACTAATTCTTCAATATTTCCTGAATTCTTTACCTGCTTTATTTGATCTTCAATTTTGCTCGATACTTCTTCAACAGATGAAAGAGTGACTGTCTTGTGATCCAGAGAGTGAGCTACTTCTTCCTGTTTTTTTACCATTCTTGCAAGAGATGATATTTCACCATCAAGCCGACCGAAATCTCTAAACAACTTATCTTTCTCTTCTCGAGTATCATGAAGAGATTTTTCCAGAGAAATCAGCTTTTCAGATTTTATATCTTTATTCTTTGCTCCTTCTAATACAGCCTTGGCTTCATTTAATTCATTTTCTAATGATTTTTCTTTTTCTAAAAGTGGTGACTTCTCAATATTCAATCTGTTTGTAGTCCTGTTTATATATTCATCTTCCCGACAACAATATTCCAAAGCTTCTTTCTGTAGTTCTTCCTTCATCTCTATGGTTTTCTGAACTTTCTCAACCTGCTTTTTTAGAAACCGGATGTGTGGCATTATCTCTCTGCGGAGAGAACCCACTTGCTCTATGTTTTCGCGAGTCTTTACAAGCTTCCTTTCACTTTCTTGTTTCTTGTATTGATACATCTTCAATCCTAGTGCTTCCTCAATCATTGATTTTCTTTCCTTGATGGACGCATTCAGAACTCTATCAGCTTCGCCTTGAGAAATTATATGGTGTCCAGAAGAACCTATGTGAGCGCTAGCTAAAAGTTCAATGACGTCCCTTAGTCTGACCTGTGAGCCATTTATTAGATATTCATTTACAGAATCACGATGAACCACTCTTTCTATAGTTACTGTCTCAAAATCAAGAGGAAGGAATTTAGAGCTATTATCAAAAACAACCTTGACGCTTGCACGATTTCCTCGAGGCAACTCTCCTGCACCATTGAAAATAAGATCTTCTCCTTTTTTGCCACGAAGTGATTTAATTGATTGCTCGCCTAAAACAAATCTAAATGCCTCAGCGATATTTGATTTACCTGAACCGTTCGGTCCGACAATAGCTGAGACTTTTGAAGAAAAATTAAGCTCGCTTTTTTTGGCGAAAGATTTGAATCCGGAAAGTTCGATACTCTTCAAGTACATATTGTTTTATTATATCAAAAATTGTTAGAAAAAATATAAGTGAAAAGGCATTACGCAGAGCGTAACGCCTTTTTCTCTAGGTATCTACCAGAAGGCTAAATTCTAATGGATGATATAGCTTGTTTGTTACCTGAAAGATGATTAGTGTAAGCTGTCCAGAAAATCTTCAATGCACTTCTGGAACGTCGAATTGCCTCCACACGTCTTCCCCTACGTTCCAACTCTTCTGCTTCCGACTTCAGTAACAAAGCTGACTCTGGATAAGAAAACTCTGATGCTTCCCCTGCAATTACCAGCGTTTGCCTGAGTTCTGATAGCTTCGCAGTCACTTCAAACTTCAGCGTTCTCTTCATCTCTTCTCCTAATGTACATACCAAGATTGGTATTTTTTTATATAATGTCGTGAATTTATACTTAAGTCAAGTTACTCCCAACCTCGAGTTTCTAGTGCCCTCTTTGCTGCTCCTTGTTCTGCGTCCTGTTTTGATTCTCCTTCACCTGTAGCAACGAGGTCCTTACCTATGTAAACACCAACTGTAAATCTTTTTTCATGATCTGGCCCTGATTCCTTTACGGTTTTATATGAAGGTGTGATACCGTCATATTCCTGAGCTTTTTCCTGGAATAATGATTTTGCATCAATGAATGTTTTTTCAGAAATAATAGCTTCAATGAGAGTTGTGAAATTGCGTTCAATAAATTTCCTTACAGTGTCATATCCTTGATCAATATATATTGATCCAATCAAAGCTTCTAGTGCATTAGCAAGAATGTATTGCCTCGCACGTCCCACATCTTTACTTTCACCTTTTGAAAGAAGTAAATAGTCTCCCATATTTAAATTTACAGCGATGGAAGCGCATGTATCAGCATTAACCAATGCTGAACGATAAGCTGTTAGATCACCTTCGGTTTTGTCCGTATATTTATTGTAAAGAAAATCAGTAATAACAAGTTCCAACACAGCATCTCCTAAAAACTCCAGTCTTTCGTTATGTGAAAGTCCTGATTGCTTATTTTCATTTATATATGAACGATGAACAAAAGCCTGTTTTAAAACATCTTTATCTTTGAAGGTTACTTCCGCTTTTTTTTCGAACTCTGCAAAATCAGGCATATGAAGTAGTGGATTTTAGGCTTTTTTTAATAACAAATTGATTGCTTTGGTCACGAGTGGAAGGATATCATTATAGAAGTTTAGGTCAAGTATGTCAGCTAATTTGAACCATTTTGCATCATCTAGCCCACCTTTCTGCTCAACGACTATATCTTTATATTGTGATTCTGCCAAAAAGTAAACTACATGTTTTCTAGTCTTGCCTTTTTCAGGGTGGTAAGCAATGTATTCGTTTTCACCAAGTTTCTCTTTAATCTCAATATCGAGTCCGAGTTCCTCTTTTATTTCACGGATAGTTCCTTCCTCAATAGTTTCATTGGCAACTTCAGGACTATCACCTATTTTTCCTTTTGAAAGTGTCCACCTCCCGAAAACATCGTGTACTAATGCAAGATAAATATCTTCTCCATCTTTGGCATAGACAACTGCTCCGCCTAATTTTTCATTATGGACCACAGCACCATTTGCAATCTTATTTTTTGTCTTGGAAGTTTCGTCCTTGCCTGGCTCGCCAAGTTCTTTGTATACAGCACCCAATACTCCGTTAACAAACTTACTTGATGTGTCTCCTCCAAAAGCTTTGGATAATTCAATTGCTTCATTGATAGCCACCTTAGGAGGAACTTGTGATCGGTCGGCAAAAAGCAGTTCGTACAATCCTATACGCAAAATATTTCTATCTATTATATTGATTTTATCCATTGGCCAATCAGGAGCAGCTTTAACAATAATCAAATCAATATCTTTTTGTTTACCTAAAACTCCCTTGAGCAAAGTTTCCATAAAGGAAAAATCTCCCAAACCGGGAGCAAATTCCTCTGCATTACGCGCAAAAATTTCCATAGCCTGATCAGAATTTCGTGAACCGAAATCCCATTCAAATAGTGTCTGCAATATTATTGATCTGGAAAGGTGCCGGTTTGCCATAATTAAGTGGTTCTAATTCCTAGAAATAGCATACCAAAAAATAAATTCTTAGTCTAGGGTAGTAACAATCAACTTAAACTTTCAAATTTGAGTGAAATCCGAGGCGGATAAGGAAAAGAACTGGAGACGTATAGTAATACGTTGACAGGTATTTTCTGAAATCCAACGACGGAGTTCGCCAAATTTGAAAGTTTTATCTACCTTCCTTCTTTGCTGCTTGAGCTTTTTTGTTGCGCTTTGTAATCTTTGCCTGAACATCTATTACCTGTCTGCCTTTGTACAATCCAGTTACAAGTGATGCTCGGTGTCGAAGATGAGGAACGTTTGTGCTTTTATCTACAGTTACTGCAGGAGAAGATAAGCCATCGTGAGATCGCCTGTTGTTTCTATGACTTTTGGTGCTACGCATTCTTACTACCATAATGTGAATACATTACATTAAAGCCTCAGAAAAATCAACTCACTTACATAAACTATTCATATATAAAAAAACCGCCGATAAAATCGGGGTTCGAGGTCTCATGAGGTAATTACTTATTTCCTCATGAGACCTAAGTGCTGTAATGCCTTTAGCAAGGCCATCTGATGGGTTCGAAAAACTTTTTTGATAGCTTCCTCATCACTTATCCAGTAGGGAGAGGAAAGACGATCCGTACCATCTAGAATTTCATGCATTCTTATCTTTCCTTCCAAATCCTCTTCCTTAATAAGGTAAAAGAACATTGGAAAGTTCTCAACGACTACATGAATTTCTTCTGGAACAACAGCAGGCTTTAACCTTAGACCTGTTTCTTCCCATAACTCCCTACGCATCGTGAGAACAGGAGTTCTTTCTTTTTTTCTTTTTTTACGCCCACCGCCTGGAAATTTGGTTTGTGTGGGTTTCTTCGAGTATCTGGAATCGACACTTTTACTGTCGATTACCAAAACCTCTAATCTACCCTTACAAAATCTCCAAACAATGGCTCCTGCCCAACCTTTGAGCCATTCCACATAGTTACCTCTTTCCTTTCTTATGGTTTGTACTTTATATAATCCCTAATTGCATCCTACAATGGTTTATTAAAAACGTCAACTCAACCAATAGATATTTTTAGGTTTCGACAAAAAGTCCTTCGGTGTAGTTCTGATATTCCATGCAATTCAATCAAGGACCTATGTCCCTTTGTTCCGTAACCTTTGTGACTATCAAATCCATAAACTGGAAACTTTTTTGAGAGTTGGCACATCAATTTATCCCTTGATACTTTGGCTAGTATAGAAGCCCACGCTATAATCTTTTCCTTTTCATCACCCTTGATAATTGTTTGCTGATCCAAAAATTCATCAGGAGCTTTAAGGTTTCCATCCAGAAGAACTCGACAATTCTTTGCATCAAAGCCTAGTTTTTTCAAACTAGAGGACATAGCCTTTTTTATTGCGAAAACTATTCCTTGAGAATCTATAGTTTTGTTTCCTATATGAGTTACTGCATAAAAAATTTTACCTTCTTTTGAAAAAGACTTCAAAATTTTATCGAATTTATTTCTCTCCTCTGGTTTTAATTTTTTACTATCCTTACCTACAACAGGGAGATATTTGGAATTCTTAAGTTTCCGATAGATTTTATATTCACAAGCAACTACACAGACTGAAACTGGACCTCCCAATGGTCCCTTGCCGACTTCATCTATTCCCAAAATCATTTTCATCCCACAATATTAACATGAAGATTTTTGTATATGAAAAATCGTCCCGCGCACAACGCTTGGACGATTTTATATCTAGAATGAATATGTCTTAAGTACTCTATCCACTTTCTCCTTGAATTCCTCACACGGTGTGAGTTGTGCAAGATTAGGACTCTGAAGAAGCGGGATTTCATCGTTTGCAACTCGGGCGGTTCGATTTTCAGTCTGTTCTCGAAGAAGGACAAGGTCTAAGGCCGCTTGGGTAATTTCGTAAACCGACTGTGGTTGCCAATTCTTGTAGCTGACTTCCAACTTGCCTGCCGGATTTCGCCGACGATTCCGATTCACCACTTCTTTCAAGTGATTTTCTGCTGCTTCTAGATCGGACACATCAGCACGGAGATCTTGACTTGTTTCGAACATTTGGACCTCAAGGTTAGTTTATTTCTTAGAAGAATATAGTGAAAAAAGCTCCCAATGTCAATATAAAGAAAAGGTAGTGTCACATGATATAATTGCAAATCATGGCCTCCAAATTCATTCATCTCCACACTCATTCCCACTACTCACTTCTAAATGCTCTGCCAAAAATAAAAGCCTTAGTAGACGAAGCAAAAAAAAATGACATGCCGGCTTTGGCGCTGACAGATAATTGCAATTTATACGGAGCTGTAGAGTTCTATCAAGCCTGCAAAAAAAAAGATATCAAACCCATTATAGGAATTGATGCTTATGTTTCCTATCGTTCAAGACACGATAAACAAACTGGTATCGACAAAGAAAGATATCGATTGGTACTCCTTGCAAAAAATGATGTTGGATATAAGAACCTGATAAAACTTGTGACTTTGGCTCATGTTGAAGGTTTTTACTACAAACCTAGAATTGACCGTGAACTCATGGAAAAATACAGTGAAGGGTTAATAGCTATCGCTCCTTCATTTCAAAGCGATATACTTTCCTCTCTGAAATTGGCCAACACAGAAAAAGCAATGGAGAGATTGGCTTGGTACAAAAAAACATTTAATGGTTCAGACGAAGAACCCAACTTTTATCTTGAAGTAACTCATCATCCTGAAATAAAAGGCCATGATGAAAACATGACGAAAATTATAGCCTTTGCAAAAGAAACAAAAACGCCACTTGTTGCAGCAAATGATGTTTACTATATTTCACCAGAAGACAGACCGGCAAGAGAAACTTTAATGGCAGTACAACAGAATATTGATATTGCAGACAGAAGTCCAGAGACTGACGACTTATCATTTATCTCTGATAAAACAGCAAAAAAATATTTCAAAGATCTACCTGATGCTTTAGAAAACACCACCAAAATTGCAGATAGATGTAATCTAGAAATTTCAATTGGTAAATGGTTCTTACCTAAGTACATAGTCGAAAGTGGACTTTCATATGATGACGAACTACGCCGAATTGTAGAAGAAGGAATACCAAAACGAAAACTTGCTAAAACTCCCGAGTTATTAGAAAGAATGGAATATGAATTGAAAATCATAAAAGATAAAGGCTATGCTCCATATTTTCTTGTAGTATCTGATCTTCTACGTTACGCTCACGCTAATGGAATACTAACTACTATCAGAGGGTCGGTTGCGGGATCATTAGCAACGTATCTAGCTGGTATTACAAATGTTAATCCGATCGAATATCTTCTTCCATTTGAAAGATTTCTAAACCCTGAAAGACCATCGGCACCAGATATCGATATGGACTTTGCAGATAATAGAAGAGACCAGATGATCGACTATGCTCGAGGAAAATATGGTTTCGACAAAGTAGCCCAGATAGGAACCTTCGGTACTATGGCCGCAAGAGGAGCTGTCAGAGATGTTACTAGAGCTTTAGGATTTCCATATGTAACTGGAGATACAATTGCCAAACTTATTCCTATGGGAGCACAGGGTTTCCCAATGACAATCGACAGAGCCTTGAAAGAAGAGCCTGATTTAAAAAAATTATATGAAGCGGAGTCAGATGTAAAAAAGATAATAGATATGGCAAAAAAGATTGAGGGTTGTGCTCGCCATATTTCTGTTCATGCTGCCGGAGTTGTTATTTCTCCAACCCCGCTTACAGATTATGTTCCTCTCCAATACGATACAAAAGGCGACAACAAAATAATTACCCAATATGACATGCATGCAGTGGGAGAAGACGGCGTTGGTCTATTAAAATTTGATTTTCTTGGAATCAGAAATCTTTCGATACTCGCAGATGCGGTAAAGCTCGCTGAAAAGATTGAAGGTGTAAAAGTTGATATTGAAAATGTGCCTGTTGATGATAAAAAAGTTTTTGAAATGTTGGCTCGCGGAGAAACAGTAGGTCTCTTTCAGCTAAACGGTGATGGAATGACTAGGTCTCTTATGGAACTAAAACCTACCGCAATCCACGACATTAACTTGATGGTGGCGCTTTATCGTCCTGGTCCGATGGAAAACATTAACGAATACATTGCTAGAAAGCACGGTAAAAAACCTGTGGTTTATCTCCACCCTAAAATGAAAAAGTTTTTAGATAAAACATACGGTGTGCTTGTTTATCAAGACGATTTGCTGATGACTGCAATTGAAGTTGCAGGTTACACTTGGGGAGAAGTAGATAAATTTCGTAAAGCTGTCGGAAAAAAAATCCGTGAAGAAATGGCCAAACAACATATTAAGTTCGTGGAAGGATGTATCACGCATGGTGGAATGGAAAGAAAAAAAGCTGAAGAACTTTGGAATCTATTTGAGCCTTTCCAAGGATATGGATTCAACAAAGCACATGCTGCAAGTTATGGAAAAGTAGCTTATCAAACTGCTTACATGAAAACTCATTTTCCAGCAATTTATATGTCAGCAGTGTTAACCGCCGAATCAGGAAATATTGAAATGATTTCTGAAATAGTCGGCGAATGTAAAAGAATGAAGATTCCAGTTCTACCTCCTGATGTAAATGAATCATTTGAAGGCTTCACTGTCGTTAAGACGACAGTGAACAATATACAGCCTGTGATTAAAGAATCCGTTGACTCGATCAGGTTTGGACTTACAACAATAAAAAACTTTGGAGAAGGGATAGCTACTTCGATAATTGAAGAAAGAAAAGCCAATGGTCCATTCGTTTCTATTTCCGACTTCCTACGCAGGATTAAAGATAAGAACTTAAACAAGAAATCCCTTGAATCTCTAATTAAAACAGGGGCTTTGGATTCATTTGACCAAACTCACACAGAAAATTTTAGAGCTATGCTTCTTTTTAACCTAGACCGTTTATTAACTTTTAACAAAGAAGAAAGAAGTAAAGAAACTGATCAGGATTCCCTCTTCTCCCTTATGGCAACACCAGCTCAAGCTAGTGAAGTTCATCTTGAAAAATCTCCACCTAGTAATCCGACTGACAAGTTGGGATGGGAAAAAGATTTACTTGGTTTGTACATTTCCGGACATCCTTTAGATAGCTTTAGAGAAAAACTATCTGGTCGTGATTCAAATATAAAAAAACTAAAAGAAACTTCAAAGGAAAAGGACTCTGTTGTGGTTGGAGGAATAATTGAAGAAATAAAAAGCGTTATGACTAAAAAAGGTGATAAAATGATTTTCTTGAAAATTGCTGATTTGTCCGACAACATTGAGGCTGTAGCTTTTCCTAAAATATTTGAGGAATTCCAAGATATATTAACTCCTGAGAACTGTGTAGTTGTAAAAGGTACTTTCTCTACTCGAAATGGTGGAAAAAGTATACTAGTTGATAAAGTGAAATTAATGGAGTGAGAATTTAAATAGTTTTTCCAAGACACGCATAAAGTTCTATTGAACTTTTGCTATGCTCGTCAATCAAGAAAACAAACAATAAAATGAGTTGGTCCTCTCGCAAACTCGGGATTACCCTCAAACAGTGCTTCGGACTATTCATTTTATTGTTGTTTTCTAATTGACTGTGCAATGTCTTGGAAAAACTATTTAAATTCTTTGATGGAAAGACTGATGGTATAAAAAAGCGTCGAGATTTCTCTCGACGCGGGACTGCTTTCGCACTCCCGCGTCGGGTGTGCAAATTACTCTACTTCTTGCTGGAGTTTTCGGATTGTATGGGAATTTTCCCTTTTTTCGGCGATTTTTGTGACTAGCTCTTTGCTGAGAAACATTATCTCTTTGTCCTTTTCGCGGATCTGCTCATTCGCCCAAGCAACGTAATTGAGAAGAGTACGTCTGTTGATCAGGATTTCCGGGACTACCCCAATGTACAATTCAACTTCGGATTGCATCATTTGGAGACTCCGACCACTGAGCGTTTTCAATCGAATTTCCAGTGTTTCTCGGTACCCTCTATTCCACCCCTTACACTTCTTCTTTCCCTTATGGATCCAATCTTCTGCTAGTCCTCGCGCTGTACGCCCATGAACGGGACGATGCCATGAAAACGTAACTCGAACACTACCATCATTTATAAACTTGTCAGCCATTTAATCCTCCAATTTTGAAATTATCACACAAGGTACCACTAGTCAAAGGGCATTCTACTTTTTTAGAAACTCTGGTATGCTGAATATATGACTGACGAAAATGCAAAAAACAGCGGAAACGAGATGGACAAAAATGACCACAGAGTACTAGGTAAAGAACTAGATCTATTTGTTTTTTCAGATGTTGTTGGAAAAGGACTACCTCTTTATACAGAAAAAGGAGCAGCAATAAGACGTGAATTAGAAAGGTTCATTGTGGATGAAGAAATTAAACGCGGGTACAGACATGTCTCAACTCCAGATATAGCAAAACTAGATTTATACAAAAAATCTGGACATTACCCATACTACAAAGACACAATGTATGCTCCTATAGATATTGATGGAGAAGAGTTTATGCTTCGTCCAATGACTTGTCCTCATCATTACGAATTATATTTATCAAAACCACACTCATACAAAGAACTTCCAGTACGTATTGCAGAGATGGCAAAATTATATAGATACGAAGCTTCTGGAAACCTTTCAGGACTTGTAAGAGTTCGGTCTTTCTGCCTGGCTGATGCCCATATAATTTGTGCAAACAACGAACAATCCCTCGCTGAAGTAAAAAAGGCGCTTGATTTGATAACATATATAGCAGAAGTTTTTGGTTTGAAAAAAGGAGAGGATTTCTGGTACAGACTCTCTTTAGGTAACAGAAAAGACGATAAAAAATATCATAAAGACGATAAAATCTGGGACGAGTCAGAGGAAATCCTTAGAAGTGTATTGAAAGGCCAAGATGTAAGATTTTATGAAGCAGAAGACGAAGCTGCATTCTATGGTCCAAAAATTGATGTACAAATGAAAGATGTTCGTGGACTGGAAAACACTGCTTTTACTGTTCAGTATGATGCTCTTGCTCCTGGCAAATTTGAACTTTCATACACAGATTCTGACGGTAAAATAAAACTTTGTACTTCAGTTATCCATCGATCATCTATCGGTGCTATTGAAAGGAGTATGGCTTTCCTTATCGAAAAATATCAAGGGAGCTTCCCTCTTTGGCTTTCTCCTGTCCAAGTCAAAGTAATTCCTGTACGTGAAAACCACAATGCGTATGCTAAAGAAATATTTGATATGCTTATTGATCAAGGCATACGAGCAGAACTAGATAACTCAGATGAGAACTTAGGAAAGAAGGTTAGAGATGCCAAGAATAATAAAATGCCTTACTGGATTGTAATAGGAGATAAGGAAATAGAAGCTGAAAAAATAACACTTGAATCAAGAGATAATGGTCAATTAGGACAACTATCAAAAGACGAAGTGATGACCAAATTACAGACAGAAATTAAGAATAAAAAATAACATATGAAAAAACTATACAAAAGTGAAAAGGATAATGTCTTAACGGGAGTAATTGGAGGAATTGCTGAATATTATGAAATAGATTCTACTATTCTACGACTCATTTATATTCTCATTGTAATTTTGACTGGTATTGTTCCAGGAATTATCGGATACATTATTGCTAGTTTAGTAGTTCCCCAAAGATCTAAGGTAAGTCCAGTTTCTGAAGCTGTTTCTTCTGAACCTGAAGTAAAGTAATCTGTGATTAGCAAAACCTATTTTGTTAATTCACTAAATATCAGGTAATTAAATAGAAAATAAATAATTTTCTATTTCTTTTAACGAATGAAAAACAATAACTTTTTTCTTATAAACATCTATTAGTTCCTCAATTAATGGTGCATGACTTCCATAACCTTTTTTGTATTTCTTCTTAGTTACATGAGTTAGTAAGTTCCAAAGATCTGCAATTTTTTCTTCTTCTTTGTATATTGAACGTTTGATAATAAAATAGTACTGATAAAGAATACTTTTAAATTTTAAAACAAAAATTATATCTGCCTTATCTAAACCATACATTATAAGGTGTCTTGTAGAACCTGACATCACCCACTCACTAGTATCATATATTTTATTTACTTCTATCACACTCTGATCTCTAATTGCTGGCTCAGAGTATTTTATTTTCCAGAAAAAGTCGTCTGTATCATAGTGTGGAATATTAAATTTATTAGATAACTTTAAAGCAAGAGTAGTCTTCCCTCTCCCAGAATCTCCTAAGATTAAAATTTTTTTATACATAATTAATACTCCATAATATAACTCTTTAAATCAGGATCATTTCCCCCAAGTTCAACACAGGAGTACTTTAAATGTGGAATTATATATCTATAGTAGCCTTTGTCGCATTTGACTGTATAAATGATTTTCTAGCTGGAACATCAGTTCCCATGAGAATATCAAAGACTTTGTCTGCAGCTCCAATATCCTGAACAGCTACTTGTTTTAGAATTCTTCTAGCAGGATCCATAGTTGTTTCCCAAAGTTCATCTGAGTTCATTTCTCCAAGACCCTTGTATCGTTGGATTGAAATCTTAGCTTTTTTCTTTTCGTCTTTCTTTGTAGTTTTTTCTTCTACTTCATCTTCTTCAGTTTCTTCAGGCTCATCTGCAACTTCATCAACTTCCGCAATATCATCTACGTTTTCCTTTCCAATAATTTTTACTTTGTCTTCATCTGAATAAGCATAAAATACTTCCTTTCCTTTCTTGATCTTATATAGAGGTGGTTGAGCGATATAAATAAATCCTCCATCAATAAGTGGTTTAAAGAATCTGTAGAGCAATGTCAGAATAAGAGTTCTGATGTGGGCACCGTCCACGTCAGCATCTGTAGCTATAATTATCTTGTGATATCTAAGTTTTGTAATATCAAATGTATCTCCGATAGCCGTACCCAAAGCGATAACCAGATTCTTTATCTGTTCAGATTCCAACATTCTATCAAGTCTTGCTCTTTCGATGTTTAGTATCTTTCCTCGAAGTGGAAGAATGGCTTGTGTTCTTCTATCGCGTCCCGTCTTTGCAGTACCTCCCGCAGAATCTCCCTCCACAATAAACAGTTCTGAATCTTCAGCACTCTTCGACTGACAGTCAGCTAACTTTCCAGGGAGAGTCATTCCTTCCAAAGCTCCTTTACGCAACACAGAATCCTTCGCAGCTTTTGCCGCTTTTCTAGCTTTCAAAGCTAAGACAACTTTATTTATAATAGCTTTAGCGTCATCTGGATTTTCCTCTAGGAAATAAGTAAAAGCTTCTGAGAAAACAGTGTTAACTGAGCCTTGTGCCTCAACTGTTCCAAGTTTACCTTTTGTCTGACCTTCAAACTGAATCTCACGAAGTTTAATTGACACAACAGCGGTCAAACCCTCAAGCACATCTTCTCCAGTGAAGTTATCTTCAGATTCTTTTATAAGATTATTTTTTCTTCCGTATGAATTAAGAATTCTAGTGAGCGCAGTTTTAAAACCAGTTACATGTGTACCTCCTTCTGGAGTATTAATATTGTTTGCAAATGCTGATAGTCTGCAAGTTATATCATCTACATATTGGAGAGATATTTCTACCGACTCCCATTCATTAGTTTTCTTCTCAATATAAAAAACATTCTTATGAATAGGCTTCTGAGTGCTGTTCATGAACTTTACCAAAGAAAGCAATCCTCCTTCGAAATAAAAAGACATGGAAGGAATCTCTAGTTCGAGCTCTGAAATCTTGAATACATCGTCTTCTTTTATTTTGCCTTCATATTTTGAAGCGTCGTTTACAGTGATCCTGAGGCCTTTCACTAGATACGCTTGCTGACGCATATGGTCCATTATTCGCTTTGGATTGAATTCAATTATTGGGAAAATAGCTGGATCAGGTTCGAATACAACGATAGTTCCGTTTTTCTTTGTTGTACCTACTTTCTTTACAAGAGCTTTTTTCTTTCCTTGAGAATACTCTTGCATATATACACCACCTTCTTTGTGAACAATAACTTTACAATAAATAGAAAGAGCGTTTACAACAGATGCTCCCACTCCGTGCAATCCTCCTGACACTTTGTATCCGCCATCTTCTCCACCAAATTTTCCTCCGGCATGGAGAGTAGTCATAATAGTTTCAAGAGCTGAAACTTTTGTTTGTTTGTGAATATCAACTGGAATACCTCGCCCGTTATCGGATACTCGGATTCGGTTACCCGGAAGAAGTGTTACCTCAATATCGTTTGCAAAACCACCCATGGCCTCATCACGAGAGTTATCAAATATTTCTGTTATGAGGTGATGGAGACCATCAAGACCCGTAGTCCCAATGTACATTCCAGGACGCTTTCTAACAGGTTCTAGTCCTTCAAGTATCTGAATGGCATCAGCTCCATATGAGTCCTTTTTTGCCTTTTTTCCTAAAATTTCCTTAGCCATATTGGAAATATTATATCAAAAATAAGTATGCTAAACAAGCGATTTATTCATATTTTTAGGCTTAAATTATACTTGACAAATAGTTATTATTGTGCTAATATTGTAAATAGAAAGACTCACAGTCTAGCTATCTAACAACTGAAGAGGTATAAGACATGAGAAACTTTATGAGAGGATTTGCAACCGGCTTTGGTGCTGAAGTGGTCATGGGGGTTCTCCTCTATGTTTTCCTTCAGTCACAGAATGCCCTTCGACCGGGCACCGGAACCACGTACATCGCTGTAATGGGAAGCTTCGCACTGTTTTTCGGCGTTATCACAGGCATTGGAGTAATCACCCGGAAAAAAATCTAGAGGCAAGCCGCCACCAATCCCGATACAGAACCTCGCACAGATGTGCGACTCTGTGCGGGGTTTTTGTATTTATTTAAACTCGTTGAAACAAAGCAATTTATTCAGATTTTTAGCCTTAAATTAAGGTTGACAATAGAATAAATTTAAAGTATAATCCGAAAAGACGAAACGGTGAACAAGTACCGAAAGGAGTGGTCGTGAGGAGATTTGTATTCTATGTAAGGGTCCTATGGGCACCAGTATCAGTGGTTGCCCTAATTGTATTGGGCCTCGCTATTCTGGATGGTCCAACTACGATTACGGTCGCGGAACGGACAGACATTGCCCAGCCTGGCGACATCGATATGGCTGTGGCAAATCAACAGTTCGCCTCAGCCAAGCCATCCGACATCGTTTTCCTGGACTCATACGGTTACCTAGATTTCCAGGAAACCGAGAATGAAACGGGTTTGTATATTCTCCGCTCCGGCTCATATACAATCCGGATCGGTCCAAAAGCAGTAACCCAGTACCATGCGAAAATAATCAAGAATGGTACAGCGGAGTACGACGCGATTCGTGATCTGGAACAAAAACGAAGAAATATCTCCGATCCAGGACCAGTCGTCTGGTTCTAACCCCGTCACAGAAACCCGTACAGAAATGTACGAACTCTGTACGGGGTTTTTGTATTCTAAAAATATCGTTGACTCATAAGTTTTCTGAGACTTTCACAGGCTGACGAGCCGAGAATAGCAAAATCCTAGCAAGGATTTATGTGTGTTGAAGAAAACTTATGAGGAGAAAGAGATTGTGGATTTGAGTTGAATTTTTGGCCATTTTTGGCTAGACTGTCTAGATGAACAAAGACGATATACAGCCGGACCTTAACCCTACCGAATACATCATTTCAAAGGATAATGAGAACACGGTTTTGGAATCTTTGGAAAAGCGCGAGGATGCCGAGGCTATTCGCATAAGGCGATATCTCGATATGTCCGACCTTTCTAGAAAAGACGGTAGTCCCCTATCTGAAATCATAAAGAGAGTAAAAAACCTACCTCTTATCAAAGGTTTTGACGATGTGGTTATTCCAGAGATAGTGCCGGCTGACATAAGCTTTGATTTATTTGACTTTGCCGCAGATCATCCAGCCCGTAGCAAATCTGATACATATTATGCGGACGATAAAAACATACTCCGAACACATGACACGGTCATGTGGTATTACTATTTAAATCTGCCTGAAATAAAACAAAGAATTGCAGAAAATAAAACACTCGGCGTTCTTTGTTATGGAAAAGTTTACAGAAAAGATGAGATAGATCGAAAGCATATGAACATCTTCCATCAGATGGGAGGGTTATACTTGGTTCCGGATAATAAAGAAGCGTTGACGATTGATGACTTGAAAAATATCTTATCTGAAATAGTTAAAGGGATCTTTGGACCTCAAGTGGAATTCAGATTCCTTTTAGACACTTTCCCTTACACAGATCCAAGCCTTCAAGTAGAAGTTATGGTAAACGGCGACTGGCTAGAGATATTGGGTGGAGGTATGCCAAAGAAAAGCGTCCTCAAAAACTTTGGATTAGAAGGCTACCACGGGTGGGCATTCGGATTCGGTTTAGAAAGACTAGCGATGATCAGCTTAGAGCTTCCAGATATACGCCTACTATGGTCACCTGATCCTAGGGTAATAAAACAGCTTAAATTAGGTAATAAGTATGTAGAAGTAAGCAAATATCCGGAAATAACGCGGGATATTTCTTTCATTGTAGATAAAGATTTCATGCCAAATAACTACTTCGACTTAATCCGGGATATCGGCGGGGACTTAGTTGAACAGGTAGAGATGCTAGATAAATATGAGAACACAGAAAAATTCGGTGTAGATAAGATTAGTTACGCCTATAGAATAATTTACAGAAGTAATGATAAAACTTTGCGAAGCGAAGAAGTCGATGCTTTGCACAAAAAAATAGAAGAAGAAACTATAAAAGCCTTCGGGGCTTCAGTTCGATAAATATATGCCAGGTATAAGCAATATAATCACATATGTATTCTTATTTGCTTCCCTCAACTTTGAGGTTTTTTTGCTTATCACCTATTTTGAAAACAGATTGGATATAAAAGCAGAGGAAAACATGGTTTCAGAAGGTATTATTGATTATCCTTCTGTAACCATCATCGTTCCATGCTGGAATGAAGAATACACTGTTTCAAAAACTATATTTTCCCTTCTTGATTTGAATTATCCGAAAGACAAACTAAAAATAACCATAATTGATGATGGTTCTACTGATAACACTTGGCAAAAGATTCAGGAATTCAAAAATCATCCGCAGATTGATATACACACAAAAGTAAATGGAGGAAAACATACAGCTTTGAATTATGGTATTTCAAAACTGACAACTGATCTTGTTGGCTGCTTGGATGCTGATTCCTATGTTGATAAAGAAGCATTGATGCAGATAGTTCCTTATTTCAAGGACAAAGAAACTATGGCTGTAGCCCCATCGGTCAAACTCTGGGAACCAAAGGGACCACTTCAGCTTTTACAAAAAGTAGAATATGGTATCGGAATATTTACAAGAAAAATGTTTCACTATATGCAGGCGGTTTATATAACACCTGGACCTTTTTCAATATTTAGAAGAGAAGTATTTGAAAAACTTGGAGGCTATGAACACGCACACAATACTGAAGATATCGAAATTGCTCTTAGGATGCAAAAGAATGGTTACAAGATAGTCCATGCTCATAATGCTGTGGTTTATACAGTTGCTCCAAGTACAATGAAAAAACTCTTGAAACAGAGAATCCGATGGTCCTATGGTTTTATCCAAAATGCGTCTGACTATAGAGAGATATTCTTTAATAAAAAATATGGCAATCTAGGAATGATGGTGTTGCCAATGGCTGGTATTTCTATTATCTCAATTATCAGTTTATCAGCTATCATGGTTTATAATTTACTTCATTTTGCTTTTAACTTGTACCAAAAAATCCAGACTGTAGGATTTACTTTCCATTTTACAAAATTCAGTTTTGACTGGTTTTACATAAACACTGAGATCCTGGCTATTATTGGCGTCGTAGCCACACTAGGAACAATAACAATGATTCTTATTTCAAAGAAAATGTCTGAAGGTAAACTACGGTTTGGAATGGATTTGATTTATTTCCTAACTTTGTATATGTTTATTGCTCCCTTATGGATAGGAAAGGCTGCTTATAATGCAGTGTTCAAAGTTAAAGCATCATGGCGATAGAAGATGAATAAAGAAGTTCAAACAAAAAAATACTTATACTCATTTCTAATAACTGTGATTATTTTTTCAACAGCTATTTATATCTCACATTATTTCAATCAAAAGAAGCTAGATGAAATAAGAAGTATACAAGATAAAATCGCTATAGACATACTTTCATCAGAGACACAATTTTCTTTACTTGAAGAATCATCTTGTAAAGATATAGGTTCAGGCACTTTATCTTCTGAGTTAGGTAACCTTGAAGACAAGCTTACATATACTACAAATCAACGAGGTTATAATGATCCGGAAGTACTAACTTTGAAAAGATACTATGCTCTCCTAGAAATCAAAGACTATCTCTTGATGAACAAGATTAGTCAAAAATGTAAAAAAACACCCCTTTCTATAATCTACTTCTATTCCAACGATGGGACATGCGAAGACTGTGAAAGAGAAGGATACGTATTGACCAATTTGCGAGAAACTTATCCTGATCTTAGAGTTTATTCCTTTGATTACAATGCCGACCTTTCAGCAGTGAAGACTCTCATCTCTATAAACAAGGTCAAAAATGACTTACCAGCTATCTTCGTCAAAGATAAGGCTTACTATGGTTTTCAAAGTATAGAAGATGTTGAAAAGGCTGTACCAGAACTTTTAGTTCTAAAAGCTCAGATTGAGGCTTCATCAACTACAAAAACAGCTACAACAACAAAGAAGTAATTTATTTAGTTTTTGTTCTAAGATACTCTTCTAAGTCCTGATCGAATTTATCCATACTTTTTTCGATCAACTCATCAAAATCAGGAACCACATTTGTGTGCTCGTCTCCAAAGATACTAGCAAGCTCCTGACGCTGAGATTCATTCCCCAGCAGAATTGCTGAGTACATATGCTCTCCGAATCCTCGTTCAGATTCGTTGACTTGAAGAAAATTAGAAATATTTTTTCCGTTTCCACAGGTGTCCCCTCCATCTCCAACAAAGTAAAAAGCGGATGCATAGTCAGGAAATTCTTCCACTTGTTTGTTAAGCTCAGTTGCTGACTTTTTTATTCCTTCCAGCATATTTGTGCCACCATTTGCATTCAGTCCTTTCATTAATCTGACCTTTATAGTTGAGTTTGTACCGTCACCAAAATCATACCTTTGAGGTGAGTCGTAGTCTTGTTGGAAACCTTTTATTTCGGTTACGGAATCAGAAAAAGTATCAATTGAAAATCTTATGTATCCAAACGCATCAGAAATACGACTAAATAGTTCAGAATAAAATACTAAAAGTTTCCTAGCACTTTTTAATTTTTCTCCTGCCATTGATCCTGAAACATCCACAAGAATAGAAGCCATAAATCTAGGTTTAATCGAAGGACGGATCTCTCGAGGATTCTTAACCATGCCAAAAATTAGATTTCTTGTTCTCATTACTGCCCGACGATTAAATGACCCTTGTCGAGTTAACGAGTCTTCATCTAAACCTACTTCCTCTTGCCTTGGCAAGCGTTCTGCAAAATACTTAAACCACTTATCAACTAAAATTGAGACTTCTTCTCGTATATCCTCATATTCACTGTATAGTTTATTCTCCTGTTCTACTTCTTTCTGTACTCGATCAAGATCTTCAAGTTTTTTTTCGTCTAATTCCTTCAATATTTCATCTCTTTTCTTTTCATCCATAAATCCGTCTTCTACCATCTTATCTACCCCCTCTCTTATCTTATCTTTCATCTGATCTTCTTTAGCTTCAATCTTATCTTGAAGTTCTTTCTTCATATCATCAAAAATTTCAGCTTCTTCAATCTCTTTTTTCAAATCAGCGAGCTCTTTGAATTTTTCTGCCTTCTCCATATTTTCATCGAGTCTCTTTTTTTGCTCCCCCATCTTATCCATTGTGTCTTTTGCTTCCTGAAGCTCTGACTCTGACTGTTCCATTTCTTTGTCTGTTGCATCAGGCATCTGATCTGTCGGGCTTTCCGATTTTCCTTCACCTTTTTCTTTCCCAGGTTTTTTACTTTTCTTTCCTTCTTTATCACCTTTTTTACTTTCTTTGTCTTGAGGACCTTCTACACCTCCGTCCTCAGCTTCCTCGGAAGATTCGTTGTTTTTTTCTTTATCTTTATCCTTCTTGTCCTTTTTATCCTCAGGTTTAGGATTCGGTGTAGCATCAAAACGTCTCCAACTATTTCCATCCCATATTTCTGACCAGGCATGGCCAGTACTTTGGGTAATAGATGATTTTCCTTCCTTAGAACCTTGGACTTTATGTCCTATAATTAGTCGAGCTGGTACTCCTGCCTTACGAACCATCGCAATGAATTTGGTATTTGCAGAATAACACTCTAGATATTCAGAGCTATCTAAGTTTTGAATATAATTATCACCAGTAGAATCTTTTCGCAATTTATATTGTAAAGCTTGGGCCATTTGTAAATCTCCACCTCCAGGATAAAAGTGATTGGCAAGTATGTGCTGACGAGCTTGTTCTGCTTTTTGAATTGAATTACCCATCATGCGAGAAATTACTACTTCAGTTTTCGCAGATAAAGTACCTTTATAAAGTGAAGTGGAGTCTTCAATAATTGGAGAATTGATAAATGCATTCTCTTCTTTTTGAAAGCTAATTGAAAATTTAACAGGAGCATTTGCCTTTATATAAAAACATCCATTTTGATCACGAGAAATTTCAGGTTTATCACCTCCTTCATATGTAAGTGATGAAATATCCAAAGCGTAACTATTTGGTATTGGTAGGGATTTTAAACCCTTATCTAAAATTCCTGAAATAGTAGAGTGATCAAGATTCTTACTTGACTCATTATATAAAGTAAGTTGTTTCTTCTTGCTCCAAGTCTTTGTCTCCTTATCATAATAGCTTTTCCTTCCACTTATATAATATCCACCTAAAGCTGGTTCAATCTCAAAAATAGGCGTTGCTTCCATTTTTTCTTTTGATTCATTACCTTGTGCTGGTGGAGGAGTATGATATTCATCCTGATCATCTTCAGGAATAGCTGGATCTTCGGGTGCTCCCGGTGGCACAGCTTCCTGTTTGAATTCTTCAAGTTCTTTTTCAAGTTCCTTCATACTGTCACTTGAATCGTTACTTTGTGTTTCTTTTTGGATAGTTTTTAATTCATCACGGACTGTTTCTGTTAATTTCTTATATCCTTCTTCATTGCCATTCTGAACATATTCGTTGTAAGAATTATTTAGGTTTTCGAATAAAGCACGTTCGTCTCCTGAGAGCTGAGAAATTGCTGCATCTCTTTCTTCAGATGAAACAAGCTTCATTTCTTCTGATAACCAGTTCATTTTTAAGGCTTTTAAAACTTTTTCTGATCTAGAAAAATCATTTATTTTCTCAATAGTGTCTTTTGCTTCATTCTCCAACGTATTAATTATTTGTTTTTGTCCTGTATATCCATAAGAATCATAAACTTTTTTTTGGATTCTAGATTTTGTTATATGGCTATATAAATTATCGAGCTCCTCGAGTGGAATATCCTTTCCTCTCATACTTTCTACAAACTTAGCAAACCTTGGATAATCATAATGTGCAACAAAAGCCGTAGTGTCACGAATACGTGCTGAAACTTTTTCCAATCCTTCTTTTTCTATATCTTCAGCATTGTATATAAGGGCATCTGGAGTTATGTCGTGAGCTACTTCTTCAGCCGAAAGATTTCCATCCAATAGACCTTGAAGTTTCTCGGCGCGAGAGGCCTTATCAACTGGGTGATGTAATGCCCATTCCTTACCCGGTAAAACTTTTATATTTCCTTCTGCTGAACTTTCAGCCAAAAAAATCATCTCACGGCTGAATTTTGAATTCTTTACATGCTGTGGCTGAAACATTCCACCGAATTTATCTAATCCTTTCATATTATTATGCCCTTACACGCTTTTTTGAAGTCCAAGTATTCATTACTGTTCGAATTCTCTCCTGATCTTCTTTTTTATCTATATGAGTCAAGAAATACTTATCTAAGAGATTCCTAGCTACAGTTTCAGGATTTGCAGTAGCTTTCTCTTCTGGAGTCATCTTGCTAAGGGAGTATGCACAGCGTCGCAATTCACGACTAGTGATTGGCTGTGTAACAGGCAAAGCATTTCTTGATTCTCTAGTTTTTTCAAAAACTTTAATAAAGTCTGCTCTTAAATTATTGGAAAATTGGACTAATGCCAAAGAAGCATCCAAATCGAACTTTTGTGTACTTGTAGGGTCTTGAGCACCGTTCTCTATGCCATTTACATATCTATCCCAAAGTTTTACAAATTCGTTGCGCTCTAAGCTAGCCTCATATGTCAGATCTTCCAGCGAATCTATACCTCTTGCCAACCGTAAAGCTTCCGATGCGTCATAAGGCAAATTCGGATTATTATCACCAGTATCTGGATTTCGTTTTAAAGGCGGATAATCTATTTCCATTTCTACCATACGGCTTCTGGTAGCAAGCTGAGGATCAAATGTTCCAGGATATCCAGGATTCATTGAACCGATCAAAATAACACTAGGTAATGCTTTTATTGTTTTTCCTGAGCTAGTCTTCAAAGTCAGTGAGCGCTTTTCATCCATAAGAGAATGTAGGAAGATCTGAGCCTGTTCCGGCATAGCATTCAATTCATTAAAATAAACTATAGCCCCAGGAGTAGTAATTCCATTAAGTACGGCAGATGGCACCTTCACAGTTTGTGAAGCCCCATCCTTTGATTCGAGCATAACATCTTCAGATAATTCAAATTCGGTGGTCCATTTTGAACAATCAATTCCAAAATACGGACGATGTGTTAAAGAAGAAAACATCTTTATCCTAACATCTTTTCCAGTGCCGGCATGGCCTTTCAAGTTTAAAAGATCTGCTTGCAAATCTAATTGCATCTTCAAAGCTTCTGCCATTTTTTCCAAATCCTTTTCTGTTTGGCTGTCTATAACCCAATGACTCTGCCATTCAGGAACATAACCTTTGCCGTTAGTATATCCTACTTCAGGCTCAGTTTTTACCTCGTCTATTCGTCTCAAAATTGAAATATTATGTTCCGCAGCAAAAGCTGAATATTCTTTTAATTTTTCTTTATATTCGTTTTGCCATACAACATCTAGTTCTGGTATTCTTTCACTTTTTTTTGGCCTTCGAGAATAAGTTTCCTTCAAAGCTTCTCTTTTCTTCTCAAATTCTGTCCTCAAAGGAGATTTTTCTCCTTGTGACCAGTCTGTATATTCTTTCCTTATATTTTTAAATTCTTTTGCACTCAAATATGATGGTGGAATAGACTCTCCTCGATAAGAAAGCAGTCCTAGTCTCCATTCATTTTCTTGTTCCCAACCTTCATATAAACGAACATGTTCAACCTTGCCTGTAGACGTTTTAATTGATAGTGAAATATCGCCATAAATATCTGTAGCTTTGACACCTGGGCCGTGACTTCTCTCATCTTCTTCGAAAGTGACATCTACTTTACGTTCTACTTTTTCCTTTACTTTGGCTTCCCATTTTGGGAAAGGAGTTTTTCCAAACAAAATCATTTGCTGTCCTGTTTCTGCTACTTTTGTCATTGCCCCTCTTTCAATTTCGGTCAATGCATTGGAAATTCTTACTTTTAAACCTTTTTCTAATTCTTTTGCAACATCAGGATTATCATTTGAAAGGCCCTTTATTTCTATTTCCAAAGTTTTTTTAGCTTCACTAGAAGAAAGGTACTGTTCAGCATCTTTTCTGCTAGTAAATCCTTTTGTTCGCAATCTATCAATTAAACCGTCTGCATCTTGAGAAAGTACATCTACAGTCGTTCCTATTCTTTCAGAAGCTTTTTCTCTGACTTTTGCATATTCTAATTTAAACTTTTCTTCATTTGTCGCTGCAATATGTTGTAATTCATTTCGAGCAGAGATTATGGCTTTGTATGCTTCATCAGCTTCCAGAGGAACATCTTTTAGTAAGGAACCTAGTCTGGATTTTAATTGTGGATATCGGAATTCCAACCAATCATCCATCTGTGATTTGCTGGTAAAAGCTTCAATATCTACCCTCGTTCTTTCTATCATTCCTGCTATATCTTTTGTGATCTCTCCACCACGTTGCCGAAAAAGTTCCAAAGACTTTTGTTCAAGTTCAGTCGATAATTCGCTCACTTCTTCACGTAAGTTATTTTCAAGAAGAGCTTCGACTGCCCTGACCTTGGTCATCATAGCTCTGGCTTCCCCCACAGAAGAAATAGTGAGTCCGCTGATAAGATTTGCTCGCACTGAAGTTAAAGCCTCTTGTGCAACTTTGAGTGCAAATTCTTTTTCTTTAGAGACAATAGGTTCTTCTAAACCTTCTATAATGTAATCAATTTCATTTTGTTTAAGACCTTGTCTTACAAGAACACCTTTGAGTTTTTCAAATCCTTGCCTAACACGAAGTGCATCTTCTTCAGTTGTCATCTTCGAAATCACCTCACTAATCTGTTCTTTATATTTTATACGCAATGGATCCAGGTGTTCCAAGCTCTCTCCAGTTTTGGCAACCTTCTTTAAAGCTTCTGCTTCAAAAAGATCTCCAATAGAAACACCTTCTGCGATTTTGGCCACACGTCTTTTCTCCAGCTCTTCTTCAAAATCAGCAAAATTAGGTTCCAATATGACCAAGAAACCATCTTTATTGATAGCTCTGATTCTTCCAGTAGAATCAAAATTAACCTGAGTTAGTCCTGGAACTCTCTTAACTTCTTCGAGCGTATCTTTAGTAATTACAACTAGATCTTCTTTTGAATAAAAAAAGAAAAAATTACCTGTAGGATCTATCTGAAGATTACTTATACTTTCATATTTTTTTGGGAATAGAACTGAAACTGGACTCCATATAGAGGTATCTTGACTCATATCTAATTTAAATACTTCACTAGGATTATTATTTCTACAATAAAATATTGTATTAGGATTTTTCGGATCCTTTACAATATTATTCTTTATTCCCGAAATATTATCAAAAAAGAGTGGCTTTTCATTTATTTTATTCTTATCTACAATATTTATACCAATATCAGTAATTAAAACTCCATATTTCTCATGTGAAATATCGCAATATTCCCCGGGCAATCCTTCAAAAGTTTCAATGTATTTCTGCAGGTCTTCTGGAACAACTTCAGAGTTAGGGTCTATTCTTTTCCAGTTTCGAGGAGCTTGAATAACTCCTGCGGCATTCTCAGTAATGTAGGATATAAATAGATTTTTACCTTTATTACCAAAAACAATATATTTACCACCATTAAGGATGTGAGCTGAAGGTTCACTAAGTAGAAGGTGTTCTTTTTGATGAAAGTTAGCTATTGGAAAACACCAGTCATTACTATGTCTTTTTATAATATCTCCTCCTTTTTTATGTAAAAATGGTGGTAAATCCTTTAAATTGAGTACCATTGAATGTACTTGACTATCATTTCCTAAGTGAGTTTTTCTTTTGTCTTGAACTATTTTTTTTATATCAATGTCTACATTGGTTTTATTCAATGAATCACTGAAATCCTTAACTTCTTCACCTTTATCATCATAAATAGTTATTTTATCTGAATTTTCCAAAACGACTATTGTATAGTCATTCCATGGTAAGATATTTTCAATTTTTTGTGATCTTCCACCTTCTTTATTGATCGGTTTTTCAGATCTTCTTATCTCCTTAAGCTCTAGTTCTGCTAATGCCTCATTATCCTTTGGAGCTGATGATTGTTGTGGAACTGGAACATCACTATGGGCCGGAATTCCTGACATTGCTCCTTCACGATTAAAAATAGACATATGATTTAAGTTAGATTAATTCTAACTTATTAATTTTATAAAAGCCAAGGAGAACAACACACTGTCAGGTTTTCCTTCGCCTCTCAAACTTGTCGTCACGTGGCCGTTCGCCTCCTTACAGGAGCAGTACACCTTGCCTGGTTTTTTCATTCACTTTGTTCTGAAAAAACCAGGCAAGGTCTTGCGACTGGGACCCTTATCCCAGTCTCACCTCTCAGGTAAACCTGACAGCGTGGCACGCAAAAATCCGCTTTCGCGGATTTTTTCGTGAGCCACCTTGTCTTCTGGGAAACACCACAAGAGTACTTCCATTTGCTAAAGCAAATTAGGTCGCCCACGGTTTTCCCAATCCTTCCTCCACGGGAAACTCCCGTTTCCCGACCCCTTCCCGCTGACAGGAAAATCTCACTAATGTGAGATTTTTGGAGCCACCTGTCAGGTTTGAACTGACGACCTGCCGTTTACAAAACGGCTGCTCTACCAACTGAGCTAAGGTGGCAATAATTAAATTCGTGGCGGGCAGGGCTAAGGTGGCAATATTTACTTTTAATCCTAGGCTTTAGGCCACCAAATTAACTCATTGAATTTAACATTCTTCGAGCTTTATTTCAAGCTTTAAACCTTGTTGCTTTTTATACCTGGTCTCTCTTCTGACAATCTTTCAAGGAAAAAAGAAACAGATCCATTACTTCGGAGTATTCTTCTTCCACGAAGATCATCTCCAGCGCTATAGTATTTTTTTGCTACATAATCCTTCAATCGAACGATAAGTTCATATAAGTATGAAGGTAAAAAATCAAACAAAAATAGGTTCATTATTTTACGATATAGATTGTACTTGCTAATACCGTGATTTATCAAAGCATGTATCTTCACATCTCCTTTGTGAAAAAGGTCAGATAAAAAGCCGATCTTTTTAACCTTAGTTTCAAAGATCTTTGAAACTACCAACATAAACAATACGAACAAAGATAATACAAATAATACAGTTGTCATAATATTTAATTATTTAGAAACAGAGTATCGAGTGAACCTGGATATTTCTATGTTTTCGCCAAATTTCTGAACTGCCCTCTGGATAAGGCTCAAAATCGTTATCTCTGGGTTTTTTATAAAAGGTTGATTTAACAATACATCTTCTGGTTCTCCACCTTCGGTCACGTCTTCCAATTTTAGGAAGCGAGGATTAGCGGCAGCGATGTGCATTGCTATGTCGCGAGCCATTTTCTTGAATTCTTCGTTCTGTGCAACGAAGTCTGTCTCACATAGTAATTCTACCATAGTGCCTACAGTTCCGGTAGCATGAATATAAGAAGAAACTACTCCTGCAGCCAAAGTTCTATCACCTTTTTTGCTAGCAATATCAGCGCTTTTTGCCTGTAATATAGCCACTGCCTTCTCCTTATCCCCACCTGCTTCCTCTAATGCCTTCTTACACTGCATGACAGATACACCCGTCATGTCACGTAACTCTTTTATAAGTTCTGTTGTTATTTCCATAATTTTAAATTAAATATACGAATATGCGAATAATT
The DNA here is from genome assembly GCA_013816135.1 of Patescibacteria group bacterium. Classification (GTDB taxonomy): domain Bacteria; phylum Patescibacteriota; class Minisyncoccia; order Phycocordibacterales; family DATDWN01; genus C7867-006. Next base: position 70,604 of record JACDEV010000002.1, read on the forward strand.
CGAATCAACGAATGGCTACGAATATTACTGAGTCAATGCTGGAGCGTCTGTCTTTTTCATCTGGCCGGCTTTGTAAGCTTCTGCCACTTTCTGAAGGAAGTATTCGATGCTTGTTCTTGATGCATCGTTTCCTGGAATTGGAAATTCAACTTCGTTTAGGTTGTTATCTGTACCAGAAAGGCTAATCACAGGAATTCCCATCTTCTGAGCTTCTTTGACAGCGATAAATTCCTTCTTGCTGTCCACAACAAAGATAGCTTTTGGAAGATTCTTCATAACTGAAAGTCCGAAGAAAAATTCTCTAAGCTTATCTATTTCACGGTCGATAAGTAATCTTTCTTTTTTTGTATATTTTACCAATTCCCCTTTCTCTCTCTGTGACACAAGAGTCTCTAGCTTTTCTACTCGCTTTCGGATTTCTGGGAAGTTAGTCAAAGATCCTCCGATAAATCGTCCAGCTACGTATGGCATGTTGATTCCCTCAGCTACCGCTGTGATAGCTGCTCTAGCCTCATTTTTACCGCTCACAAATAGAATCTTGCTACCTGTCTCTCCTAGGCTCTCAACGAAGTCTAGTGCTCTTTTCAAAGAGTCTTTTGTTTTCTCAAGGTCAAAAATCTCAATCTTATTCTTTACTCCGAAGATAAAAGGCTTTGTGCTTGGGTGTCGTCTTGATTTAACGAAACCGAAGTGTGCCCCTACAGAAAAAAGAGCGTCTACAACGCTGTTATCTATAGTTGTTGCAATTTCTGTATCTGTTGTTTTTGTCATGTATAAAAACTAGCTTAGCAGAAAGTCATACTTAGCGCAACTGTATTGTGAGTCAAAAAAAGACCACTTAGTGGTCTAGGTCGGTGGCTCAAGCCACCGACCTCAGTATTTAACTAGATTTAAAAATTGTGTGCTTTAATCGCCTGGATAGAAAACTCTTGTACCACTTTGAGAGATCAAGTATGGTGCCCACGCAACCAAACCCCACCAGGGTTTTGATGGACACCACATGACGGTAATGGGGCAAGAATCAATGAAGAAGAGATTGACCACGTCACCTTTAGTAACAAGCAATCCCTCTTCACCATTCCATTGCAAAGTGATGAGTTCTTCAATGACCGCTAGAGCTTGCGACTTATCAAAAACATGTTGAGTTGGCAACATTTTTCTGATCTCGTAATCCCTCATATCCTGAGTGATCTGGGTACTGTTGAGTTTAACAATTGTCCCCATCTCTGTTGGATGCGTATTCGCAACGGCTAGTTGAAGAAAAGAGTCTCGCACATAGAGTCCTTCTCGAGTGCGATAGAACCTAGATGGGTCCCGATATTGACTTATCGTAAGTTCTGATGAAATAGCTGGAGTCAAACTTGTAATTGCTGTCATAACTTCACCTCTATCTATACCATAACATCTTAAACTAATTTGTCAAACGTTTTTCGAATAATGCTAAATTAAAATCTCGTTGGCTCATAATCTTTTTGGAGGCTCAGAAGCGCGACGGCGCGAGGATTCGAGAGATTTTTCAGTAAGAAAAATCGCGTACTCCAAAAAGGTTGTGAGTCAAGAAGAGATTTTATAAATACAAAATTACTCACTATCATCAACCACTCCTTGCCCATCGTAATTCGCCATTGCCTCCAAAATAGGCTCAATTCCCCCAGCTTGGATCTTTTCGATATTGTGCCATGACTGCTTGATACGGTGGTCAGTAATTCTATCTTGTAAAATATTATAAGTACGAATTTTCTCGGATCTGTCCGCAGTACCGATTTGAGACTTTCTGTCGGCTGAATATTTTGCCGCTTCTTCCTCTTCTTTTTTTGCTTCAAGTTTGGCAATAAGTATGCTCATAGCCATTTCTTTGTTTTTGAGCTGATTTCTCTGGGAAGTAGAGCGAACATCAATTCCTGTAGGTATATGAATGATACGTACCGCAGTTTCCACCTTGTTCACATTCTGACCTCCAGCGCCTCCAGATCTCGAAGTCTCAATTTCAAGATCAGATGGCTTTATCTCAATACTAGTCTTTTTTCTAACGGGTAGAACAGCAACTGTAGCAGTAGAGGTATGAACTCTGCCCATCTTCTCGGTTGCTGGGATTCTCTGAACTCTATGAACTCCAGTTTCAAATCGTAAATTCTTATAAACATCTTTACCTCTTATCTCGAAAGAAGCTTCTTTGTAACCTCCAACAGCACTGTGTGATTCGTTCACTACATGAGCAACCCAGCCTTGGTTTTTGGCATAAGTACAATACATATTAGCTAGTTCTTCGGCAAAAAGAGAAGCTTCTTCTCCTCCTGCTCCTGCTCGAACTTCTAAGATAACTTCGTTTGGAAATTCTTCTATCTTTTCATCCTCCTTTAAAATCTCATCCATCTGGTTAAATAGTGCTTCTTTTTGTTCACGAAGAGACTTCAATTCTGACTCCGCTAATTCAGCAAGATTTGGATCATGCTTGATCATATCTTCTGTAGCGACTTCTTCATCTACAAGTTTATTATAGAGTTCAGCTAAGTAAGAGGTCTTCTGATTTTGTTGAAATCTTTCTATGTCCATTGTGTTAAGTATAGCAATTAAGAACCAAGAAAATAGCCCTGGATGCTAGGCGCGGAAAGATTTTCGAGTGAGATGTACATTGAGTACATTGAACGAGAAAATCTGCATCGCAACAACGCAGACAGGGTTATTTTGTTGTGTTCTTACCGGCTTTAGCTTTGGCGACTCTCGCTTTGAACTTCTCCGCTCTTCCAGCAGTATCGAGTGACTTCTCATTTCCAGTATAAAAAGGATGTGATGCACTAGAAACTTCAAGTCGAAACAATGGATATTCTTTACCATCTTTAGCTTTGCCTTGTTCAGTTGTAACTACTGTAGACGAAATAACAAACTCAGCTGAATTTGAGTTATCAATAAATAGTACTTTCCTATAGTTCTTTGGATGTATGTCTTTTTTCATGTTTTTATTGCTCCACTACTCTATCAAAATAGGCCTATTTTTGCAAGATTTGCAATATAAAGATTTCTATGTAGTATTTTCAGGAGAACAACGTAATTGAAGAGGTTAATATGGTTTTCAATCCGAAGACAGATCAGTGGATGAAAAGAGTCCAAGCAGAAGAAATTGAACGAATTCGAAAGGAAATTCGTAAACTTCCTCGAAACATAAGCTCATTGATTGAAAAAGGTGAAGACACAATAGATGAGCATTTCAAATTCAGAGATAAAGAAAAGGAAACTGGTAGATATACAAGTGAGGACGTTATTGGTTTGAATGTCTTTCATCTTGGAGAAAACATTCCTGGGGATGTTTTGAAATATCTAATGATGCTTTACACTGCCTCTGGCTTTTATCATGTTGGCTTTATGTGCGATCAATTCTCGACTGAAAACAGTGCGACTCGAGTGAAATACCCGAACTCAATCACATTAAGAATTTCTCGCTAAAAACCCATCACCCTGGGACAGAATTCCTGTCATATCATGTGTATGGGTTTTCTGTTTTAAGCTAAAAATTTAAAGGGTCGATCATAGTGGTCTGGATGCGCTCTGCAATACTCATCACACTATTTCCATACGAAATATTCGGCGGTTGTCGATTTGAAGAACAAACTGACCCCGAATAATACTTACACGCGGCATTTCTTTCAGCTGTATATGAACCTGAAACTGCACCTAGTTCTTTCATATAAATAGCAGTTGCCATAAATGCGTCACGAGCATTCCATGGATTAGCATTATCCCCAGAAATTCCTATCATTGAACCTACCTTATCTTTAAAAAGTTCCCAAGTTGATGGAATAAATTGTGATGGACCCATACCTCCTCCATATCCTCGACTGGAACTATAGGTTGCTCCGAGCGGACATGATATAGGTGTGGTCTTCCAATCTTTTCCTAGTCGTGCCGTTATGGTTTGAAACGGAACTGTATCCCTCGGTGCCTTCATTACCTTCTCAAAAATCGTGCCAGAATTTTTACCAACACCATCTCCGCTTGTAATATCTGTTAGTAAACATGAACCTACATTTTGACCAAGGTTGCTTTCTTGGGTCAAAATAGCCAATAGGAAAGCTGTACGAGTTCCTGTCTTTTCAGCTGCTTGTTGGGCATATTGTAATGCTTCTCCGAAAGAAATAGCTCCTGTATCTCGCAACTTAAATAAAGCTGCCTTAATTTCATTTGCTCTCTTCTGCTTTTCAGCTAGGACTTGTTCGTAGGTTTTCTCTTGGGTTTTGTTAACAGTTATTAAATACTGTTTTTGTTTTTCATTAATTTCCACCTGTTTCTTCTGAGCCTCAACTGCCATTTTGGTGTCTATTTCTTTTATTTTAGCGGTGTCTAGAGAAGCTTTTTCTTTTTCTGTCACTGCTTTTGTATCACGAATCTGGTTAAAAAGATCCTGAAGAGATTTCTTTATCATTCGGAATGAATCGATATCTGAGAAAAAATCTGAAATATTTTTGTTACCCAAAACAACTTCCATTAGTGAAAATTGATCAATCTGATTTGTCTTCCGAAGAAGTTGTGAAAGGGATTCATGCCCCTTTTCTATTTTTGCCTCAAGCTGATTTATTTTTACAGTTTTTTTATTAATATCTACACCCAACTGTTGAATGTTTATATTTCTCTGTTTTATTAGGGCCTGAGCCTGTTTAATCTTCGCGTTCAGTATAGCTGCATCTTGTTGAAGAGATTTAGTATTGGCTTTTGTGCTGTTTAATATAGATTGCCACTTAAGAATATCCTGTTCTGTTTGAGCAAGTTCATCTCTCCAAATGGCTTCTTGCTCTTCTTGAGTTATTGCAAAAACCTTTTCAAATTTGAAAAAAGTGACTGAAAATAGACATAGGAATACAAAAAAACCAATCAAAATAGACTTTCTGGATAATTGAAAGGACATTGTATGCATTCTATTTATTATACCTTCAATTCACACTTATTTAAAGACGAAATAACCTATAGAATATTACCTCTTATAGCAAAATTAGCGAAAAGAACTTAGATGCTAGGTGCAAAAGTTGCAACCTGCGTGCAGTGGCAAGCAACACAGATGAGTTCGTTTCGCTGATTTTTTAGGCTTCTGGGATGACTTCCTCCTCCTTCTTACCCTTCTTTTCTACTTCAATTGTAGACAAGTCTACTGGTGTAGTATCTTCTACTTCTTCTTCCTTAGGAGCTGCAGCAGAAGCTACAACCTGATCAGGAAGCTCGATTAAAGTTACACCTGTTGGAAGTTTGATTTCAGAAGCAATAATTACACTGTCGAAAGTTTCAAGAGTTGAAATATCAACCTTAATGTCATGAGGAATATGTTGTGGATCTGCGGAAATTTTTAATTCGTGTAGGGCTTTTACCAAGCTTCCTCCTAAGTCTTTAACTGCAGGAGCAACGCCTATGAAATCCAATGGTACAGAAACTTCGAGTTTCTTTCCTTTTTCGAATACGTAGAAATCAGCATGTCGTGGGATATCAGAAACTGGATCAAGGTCAACAGCTTTGATAAGTGCATCAACTGGACCTGTAGCACTCTGAAGAGTTACAACTCCTGATTCACCTACTGCATGCCAAACTTTAATAAATTCCTTTCGTATTAGAGTAATTGGAGTAGCGTTTGTCTTCTTTCCGTAAAAAACTGCAGGCATTTTGCCTTCTTTCCTGAGGAGATCTAGATTTTCTTTATTATCTCGTAGAGCAGCATCTAATGTAGTCATTCGGCCAGTATATAGAAAAGGTGATAAAAAATCAACCTCCGATCACAATTACAAAATCTCTTTCTCATCATATCTTTTTTTGAGCCACATAAAAGCCTACTGGCTTTTTGTTCTGTCTCGGCTACCCGCCTGCGAATGCTCCAAAAAAAATATTACTCGACGAGATTTTGTACACTAGCTCAAATCTAAGTTTCGAAGTTACTTATTGTTATCTGTTATATGTTATTGAAAAAGCGGAGTTTTTTTTCGACTACATCTTGAACAGCTTTAATTGAAGTTTTGAGATATTTGTAAGGAGCTACTTCGTCTGGGTTTTCGTTTAATCCGAGCATCAAGCCTTGCTTAAAGGCTACTCTGATCTCTGTATTTATATGTACGATTGAAACACCGTTTGCGATCGCCTGTTTAAAGTCATCTTCTGAGTTACCTGAACCACCATGGAGAACTAACGGAATACCGACTGCCTCTGATATTGCTTTCGTCCTTTCAATGTTTAATTTCGGATCAATGCCTCCACGTAGCATGCCATGGAAGTTTCCAATGGCAGGAGCGAGCATGTCGACTCCAGTTTGTTCCACAAACTCTTTAGCCTTTACAGGATCAGTAAGAGAACTCTCATCAAGAAGAACTCCGTCTGGTATAGCATCCAAGACCTTGGAGGATGTCCCTATGAAACCAAGTTCGGCTTCGACAAGAATATCGGGATTTACACTTCGGGCGTACTCTACACATTGTTTTGTGATTTTTACATTTTCTTCAAATGAAAGTTTTGCTCCGTCGAAGATGACCGAGTCAAAACCAGCATCAATTGCTTCTTTTACCCTTTCAAATGAATATGTATGATCAGCATTTAGAAAAATAGGATAATTATATTGTTCACGAATGCTTTTTACCAAGGCAGTCACTTGAGGAACCCCTATATAGTCTCTCTCACCTTCTGATGCGCCAATAATAACAGGTAAGTTTAAAGATTGTGCTGCTCGAAAGATACCCCACAAAGCCTCAAGATTAGAAATATTGAAATGACCGACCGCAACTTTATTTTCTTTAGCTTCTTTTACGCATTCTCTTAGTGTTTTCATTGGATAATTGTAACATAAATTTTTTTAGGTAAAAATGACTATGATTAGAGCTGATATTTTGATATAATTTGTAAATGTTACAAACAGATATTCTTTCTATTGGAGATATAACAACAGATGCTTTCATAAAAATCAGCAACGCAGAAGTTCATTGTGATATCGATAAACAAAACTGTAAGCTCTGTGTTAACTTCGGCGACAAGATTCCTTACGACTCCGTAACTCTGGTTAAAGCTGTAGGAAACAGCGCAAATGCTGCAGTTTCTGCAGCCAGACTTGGACTGAATTCGGCTTTGCTTGCATATGTTGGAGATGATGAAAACGGAAAAGACGATATTGAAATTTTGAAAAAAAATAATGTCGACACTAAATATGTCAGAGTAGAAGAAGGAAAGAAAACAAACTACCACTATGTCCTATGGTATGACGTTGATAGGACAATATTAGTTAAACATGAAAGTTTTAGTTATGAATTAGGAGATATTGAACCACCAAAATGGATCTATTTAAGTTCGCTCGGGGACAACACTCTAGATTTTCATATACAAATCGCAGACTATATTGAAAAAAATCCTAACATTAAGCTTGCTTTCCAACCTGGAACATTCCAAATTAAAATTGGGAAAGAAGCTCTAAAAAAAATCTACAGCCAGACTGAAATATTTTTTTGTAATGTCGAGGAAGCTCAGCTTATTTTAAGTGAATCTTCACGAGCTATTCCTGTTCTTGTAAAAGGTATTGCTTCCTTGGGTCCAAAAACTGTAGTTATTACTGATGGTTTCGCTGGAGCTTATGCGTGTGATACAAAAAACGATGCAGAGACAATATGGTTTATGCCTGTTTATCCTCATACTCCTATCGAAAGAACAGGAGCTGGTGATGCTTTTGCTTCAACTATAGTTTCTGCAATCATTCTAGGTAAAACACTCCAAGACGCTTTGACTTGGGCACCTATAAACTCCATGTCAGTTGTACAAAAAGTCGGAGCACAAGAAGGACTACTTTCTAAAACGGAGATTGAAAACTATCTAGCAAAAGCTCCTGAGGATTACAAACCTTCAAAACTAAATTCCTAAAAGTTTTTAAAATTGCTTTAGATGCTAGGCGTGTGAGATTTTATGAGTGAGCCGTACATTTAGTACGGTGAAAGAATAAAATTGAAACACAACAACGCAGATGAAGTGTTTTTAAGGACTTTTCCTGCCGATTACTTTTTTGGCGGCTAAGATTATATGCGACTGATTCATTCCATAATGACCAATAAGCTCATCTTGTGTTCCTGATTGTCCAAACTTATCTCTGACTCCGATAAATTCGATTGGTACTGGAAAATTTTCTGCTAAGGTTTCAGCAATAAGTGACCCCATACCCCCCATAATCTGATGCTCTTCAACAGTGACAATACATCCCGTGGTCCGTGCAAGATTTACTACCGATTCAACATCCAAAGGCTTAATGGTTGCGAGATTCATTACCTTGGCGGATATACCTTCTAATTTCAAAGCTTCAGCGGCAAGTAAAGCTCGATGGACCAAGGCACCAGTGGCAATTATTCCAACATCTGCATGAACTTCCTCTTCTCCATAAAATAGAACGGCTCTGCCAAGCTCAAAGGGAGTTTCATCTGTAGTAATAACTGCAGTTTTTTCGCGGGCTAATCGAATATAAACAGGATGACCTATTTCAGCCACTGCCAATGTTGCTTTCCTAGCTTCTATGTAATCACATGGAGAAACTACCACCATCTTTGGAATAACTCTTGTAAGTGCGATGTCTTCAATTGCTTGATGAGTTCCCCCATCAGGGCCTACAGAAACTCCAGCGTGTGAACCCGCAATGATAACAGCTCTATTGTTGTAGCAAATTGTAGTTCTGATCTGTTCCCAATTTCTACCAGGAGAAAACATTGCATAACTGGAGATGAAAGGAATTTTTCCCATGGCAGCCATACCAGAAGCAACGGAAGCTAAGTTTTGTTCTGCCACTCCAATTTCCACAAACCTGTCAGGAAATTTATCTCGAAATAGATTCATCTTAGTTGACTCAGTCAGATCTGCGCATAACCCGACAACCTGAGAATTATTTTCACCTGCTAAAACTAATCCCTCTCCAAAACCATTGCGAATAGGAACTTTCTCAACATCTTTTTTAAAAATCTTGGGATTAAGTTTTAAGGATTTGTTGATCATAGTTTTATTTTATTCGTGTTCGGATGTTATCTGTCCCCCAAGACTACGTAATTCTCTCAAAGCAATTTCTGCTTGTTTTTCTTTCGGTGGTTCACCGGCTATTTCTGTTCCAGGAGGATTACCATGCCATTTATAATCTTTTTCCATAAATGAAACTCCTTTGCCAGGAATTGTATTGGCAATGATTACACTCGGGCCATCAAAAACCGCCTGAGCTCTTCCAATAGCTTCCACTATATCCGAAAAATTATGACCATCTATTTCTTCTACATGAAAACCAAAACTTTCGAACTTATGTGATAGCGGAGACAAAGGCATTACTTCATCTGTATATCCGTCGATTTGAATATTATTTCTATCAACAATAGCGATAAGATTTCCTAACTTTTCTTTAGAAGCCAGCATCATAGCTTCCCAATTCTGACCTTCATCGAGTTCTCCATCCCCTAACATGCAATAGAAAAATCTATCTGATGTTCTACCAAAGTCCATTCTATCAGCGATAGCCATACCCACAGCCTGAGAAAGACCAGAACCAAGAGGACCTGAGCTTGTCTCGAGCATTGGCAAGAATTCCCTGTGTGGATGGCCTTGGAGTCTGGATTTATATTTTCTCAAAGTCAAAAGTTCTTTCACAGGAAAATATCCACAATGAGCCATTGTGGCATACAAGACTGGAGCGATGTGCCCATTGGAAAGTATTAGTCGATCACGTGAAGGCCAAGTTGGGACCTTTGGATCATGTCTAAGAATAAAAAAATAAAGCGTGGCAAATATGTCAGCCATACCCAACGGTCCAGCAGAATGTCCAGATCCTGCAGAGACTAGCATCTCTATGATCGATATCCTTATTTCTTTAGCTTTTTCTTCAAGGAACTCGATTTTTTCGGGAGTAAGATTATTTAACATACATCAAAATAATTATACGCTTCCTATAACTAATCGCAATAAATAATCCATCTATTCGATTGATTTCAAATAGTTATATGCTTCTTCTGGACTACTTGATTCTAAAATATCTTTGCCTGAAATAAGTTTTGTTGCTCCAGCAGAAACTAATTCCTGCGCTGTCTCTTCATTTACTCCTATATCAATAGCTATTTCTTTTTCAGGATAAGTTGTGTGTAGAGCTGTAATTTGTTCGATAGCTTTCGGATCGAGTACAACACCATGTTTACCTAGAAAGTCTGACCCCATACATTGAATAAAATCTACATTTGGAACAAAAGAAGCTATTCTGGATATATCTGTTGACGGTTTTATAGCTATACCTATTAAAACACTATTTTCTCGACAAAGATCAATAACTTTTTGAAAATTATCTGTCGATTCTATATGAGCTACTATGGAAGTCGCGCCTGTTTTTATCCAGTCCAAAACAACGATCTCTGGAGACTTTATCATTAGGTGAATCTCTATTTCCAAATCCTCCCATCGAGGCCAACCTTCCTGCTCGGTCTTCAATAAATCAAAATATTCCAAATCCCTTCCGTTGTATGGCCAAGTTTTTGTAGGCACGAAAATACCGTCAGAAATATCTATCTGAACTATTGTCGCAAACTGAGCGACTTTTCTTATTTCTTCCTCAAGTTGAGCTTTAGTATGAGGGATGATAGCTGGAACTACTGTAGTCATATTTTTACTTCTTCTATTTTTTTTATTCTTCTTTTGTGTCTTTCATCACCTGAAAATTTTGTATGAAGCCATAGCTCCACTGCTTGCTTTGCTTCCTGAGTAGTAATGAATTGAGAACCAAGGGACAAAATATTAGCATCATTATGTTCCCGCGAAAGAGTCAGAATATGTTTAGAACCTCCGTAAAATACAGCACATCTGACGTTTGAAAATCTATTACAAACCATAGCTTCTCCCTGACCGGACCAGCCAATAACTATTCCTTTTGACTCAGGGTCCTTGGAAACATTATGAGCGACAACCGAAACATAATCAGGATAGTCGTCATCGTGCTCGTACTTTGTTGGTCCGCAATCTACCAATTCATTTCCAAGAGAAGCTAGAAAAACCTTGAGTTCCCTCTTCATTTCAAACCCAGCATGATCTGAACCAATAAAAATCTTCATAATAGTATTATAACAAAATTACAAAATATATTAGACTTATTTTCCATATCTAATTTTCAATTCCATCTTGTCCATTTCTGACATTTTATTACCATATTCATCTGGAGCACTGATTATTTTTGTCATAGCCTCTTCTTTTTTCTCCTTACTCCAATCTTCTGGTATTGAAGTAGTAGCCGATGGTGTAATCAAATAACCACCATCAGTATCTTTGATTAATAAAAAATTGTATCCCCCAAAGTTCGCCCCGAGCTGCATTGCTTTATTGGTATGAGAATTTTCGTGACTAAGTGTATCGATAAGAGAATCATGATCAAATCCTAGAATTTCCATAACTCGTTTCGCCTCTAGGAGGGTCTCAACAAGTATTGACGCTTCATCTAACCTTTCTCGATATGAATAATAATATTCAAGTTCTTCGTCGGTTAGCTCCCTATCTTTCTGTATAATAGTTGCTTCAATAAGTTTACTAGCAATCTCCTTCTCCTCAGAGATAGTTAAACAATATGATTTTGCATGAAAGATTTTTCCTTGAAGTTTATTCTCAACTTCTTCCGGTAAACTTGTAATCGTGTGAATTTTTTCCATACTTTATAAAAAACTTGCAGTCTTTACAACATGTTCAACCAAAGAATGTGTGTATCCCATTTCATTATCATACCAAGCCATCACCTTCACCAAATTTCCGCCAATCACTCGTGTCAATCCAAGGTCAGCTATTGAAGCATACTTACTGCCTAGAATATCAGAAGAAACAATCGGATCTTCTGTCACTGAAAAAATATTTGCCCAATGTTTATCTTCGCTGGCTTTCTTTAATATTTCATTTACTTCTTTGACACTAGTTTCTCGTTTAGAAATAAAAGTTATATCGACTATTGATCCTGCAATTACTGGCACTCTGATAGCAATACCATCAAACTTACCTTCAAGCTGAGTCATAACCTTTGTCACTGCAATTGCCGCTCCTGTAGTTGTTGGAACTATATTCTGTGCAGCAGCTCTTCCTTCCTTAAAGTCCTTTGCATTTGGACCATCCACAATTCCTTGGCTAGCAGTGTAACCATGAACTGTGTTGAGCACGGCTTTTTCGATTCCTATCGCTCCATCCAAGATAGACAAAACTGGGCTTCCGGCATTTGTAGTACAGGATGCATTAGAAGTGACAATTTTCTCATTCAAAGTATCACAATTTATTCCCATAAGTATTGTTCCTTCATCAGCTGCACTTGGATTATCTTTTGCTGGCGCAGTAATTACCACTTTCTTTGCCCCAGCTGTGACATGAGCCCGAGCTTTTTCAAACGAAGTAAAGAATCCGGTAGATTCAACTACCACATCTATTTCAAGATCTTTCCAAGGCAAGTTCACAGGGTCTTTTTCAGATAAAAAAGCAACTTCTTGACCATCGACAATAATATTTTTTTTGTCAGCAGAAGTAGTTACAGAAGTGAATTTCTGTCCATAAGCAGTATCGTATTTTAATAAATAAGCGATGTTATCAATATTTCCTAAGTCATTTATAGCGACCACTTCAATATCTTCTCTTGTATGAGCGATTCTGAAAAAAGCTCTTCCTATTCTTCCACCTCCGTTAATTGCCACTTTGATTTTCTTCATATGAAATTAGCTGAATTTAAATTGTATAAAGAAATTATAACAAAATAATAGACAAGAGAAAACCGCCAGCCTAAGCTGACGGTTCCAAAAAAGCTTTCTAGATTATGAGCAGAAACCACCCAACTACTGCTCCGATACAAGCAAGCACTCCTGTGATGATCCAGGAGCCGTAACAAGTACGCAATGTAAATTTGCATAGAGTATCTACAGGACAGCGTTTCTTTTTGTGATTTCCTGAACAGACAACAAGCGATGTGATTGCCATAAAAATGGCTCCGACTACTGCTCCCATAATATATTTGTCTCCCTATTTACCCTATAACATAAAGAATTGAAGGTCAAACAAATCAAAAACCTGAATAAAAGTTATTTTTCTATTAAAACTATATTATCTTGCGTTCCCCATACCTCGCTTAATCCGGTATAATCTGCTGAAATCGAAATATCCTCAGAATTGTATAAAAAAGGCACAGACCAACTAACATGCATACCTGCTACCAGAGAGCCGAACATGAATACAAATTTATTCTTCTGAAGAAATTCGGGATGTTTATTTGATGTATATTTATAATAATCCAACCCAGGTATCCAATATTTATCACTATATTTACTTTTAATATACATTCCTACTTCATACAAACTTTTACCCACCATTTCATCCAAAGAAAATATTTTTATTTTATCTGATGGTATTAAATCATAATTTATCATTGCAGTGTCTAGATTTAGAACATATTCTGCATTATTTCTCGGATCATTATTTTCCCTTATTTGATAATCTAATTGATTTTGCTTAACTATTTCTGGGGTAGGATTTATAGGCTGGAGATTAAAAGATGAATGTTTATAAAGATCTACAAGCACAGGATTAAATATCTCGGCCAAAGCTTCCAATGAGAGATTTGAGATTTTTTCCTCCTTCACACTTTCCTTTTTAGGATTTACTGACTTTCCCCCAGCAGGCCAAGCTTCTCTACTTGGTCCTCGTCCAAAAATATAATCAACTGTATCTCTTGGGCCATTAAACTCTATTGTCCTTCCTAGCGGAATCTTTGGAGCTTTTATATCAAAAGAATTTACTACTCCGCCCGTCCCATAATCAGGTCTTTGTTCCCAACCGCTGCTTGTAAAAAAACCAAACTGATCTTTAAACAACTGATAAAGATAAGCTTTGTCTGTTGGGTTAGTGCTTTGAGAAACAAATTCTTTCCACAAATAATAATCTAATTCATATTTATATCCTTCTTTCTGCCACTGTGACAGAACTTTATCTAATCCTCGCATTGAAAGCACTGACTCCTTTAGCATATATTGAATTGCCCTTTGTCCTCCCTCTTTAAAGTAAAAAGCGCTGTTTGACTCTTTGCCAGCAAAAACATTTTGGGTAACCCTTGCAACCTTAGCCAGATTCCAAAGCTTATCCACTGTATCTTCTGGTACTTCTAGATTTCCATTATCATCCATCACTTTAGAAATAAGCAGTTGGAATAATTCATTTTCTCCACCCGCCTCTGAATAAATAGTCCCTTCTGTTACTTGTGGCAAATAATCATATTCAATTTTATAAATTCTAGACAAAAAAGCAGGGTCCATGTCTTGTCTATCGACATATCTGTCATCTCCTTGATTTAAATTCCCAGTCATTATAACGCCGTAACCCTCTTTCACAGTTATTGCTGAACCGCTGTTTTGTTGGACACTTACTTCATCACCCACTTTTCTTGTCAAAATATGATTCATACTTATAAGAAGTTCATGCGGAATAGCGTTTACTTCGTCGATAATAACTGGCTTTCCTTCTGCCATTGCTCGATAAATTGGTCCGATAAAAAAATCAGATATGGTTCCACCTTTGAACTGAGTTAAATAAGTTTGAAGTAACCTCTCATGTGCTCGGTTTTTTTCATTTTCTGCGATCTCTGGAGGCAGTGAACTTAATTTATCTTGATTCTCTATAATCCAATCATCATATTTTTTCTCAACATTTTTTACAAAAACTTCAAGTTCTTCCTTCTTTATTTTTTCAATATCAAGCACCTGATGACCATACAACTCAGCACTAGACATGTTCTTTGACCCAGAAATAACTAAAGCAGACCTGTGAGAACTATCTAATTCTTTTCTTTCCTCCTTTTGTTCTTCCAAAGAGGCGTTCGGATTTTTTTCTAACCATACCTTGTAAGATTCTTCAATTTTTTGGTCGATATCAGGCCGATCATTCAAAATATAATTTTTAGCAATATGCATTGCTAATTCAGTTTTACCGCTTCCAAGATGTCCATATATCATTACTGGTTTTCCGGAATTCAAGTGGCTGACAACATCTTCGATGTTCTTAACTACATATGGAGTTTCTGCAATACGACCGTTTTCTAAGTCATCTTTGTATTTTTTTAGTTGCTTAAGGTGTAATCCATAATAAGCTTCAGGTGAGGAAACAAGTAGATTTTCTTTTTTCCATTGTTCCTCATTTATTTCTTCTCTGATCTCATTTAAAGCTTCCAGTTCAGAACTACCAGGTTCCTCTTTCATACTTTTCAAAATTTCACTTTCTTCTTTTCTTAAAGAACGAAGGCGTGACTCTATATCATGTTCTTCCCTCAAAGCTTGTCGTAGATTTGCAGTTTTAAATTTTATTAATTTTTTTTCTGGAGAATTATCCTTTCCCAAACTTTCTTCTAATTCTCTTTCCAAACTCTCTTCATTAATTAAAGCTTTATTTGCAACTCTAGGCCTTCTAGACTTTGAAAGAACCTCTTCAGGCTTTAAAGGCATTCTTTCTGTGTTCGAAAGTTCAGTCTCTTTATATAGCTCATTCTTTACTTTATGAAGTTGTCTTGCTTTCTTTTCGATGTCATTGACCTTATATTCAATTTGAGGCCATTCCACTGGCTCTTCTTCAACAACTATCTCCCCTATAAAATACCCTGAGTAAGGGTCAGCAGGATTAGAATCACTAATAATTCTGATTGTATGAGGATCTGTTCCAGGTGATTGGGTACCTTGAAGTCTGATTATTTTTCTTCCTTTTGCACTACTTTCCCACGCTATAACATTATTATTTTTATCTTTCTTCTCTTTAAAAAAAACGCCTGAAAGCACCTTATTATCTTCTTGTTTTTCAATTGTTTCGCTTGATGGGAATTTTTCCATTTCTATATATAAATTATATATTTATAATAGCTAATTATAGACAACATTGTAATACTTGACAGTATAATGATTGTCTGCTATGCTTATTTTAGAATATATGGTGTATGATTTCGTTAACGTTTAAGGTCTTATGGAGCTATGACTCCAACGCTTAAAAGCGGGTTTCTTGATTAGCCAAATCATGAAAGCACTCCCACGCTTCGTTTGTCTAGCCACGACAAACGAAGCACAAGCCCATAAAAGCGGAAGGCCTAGAGTAAAGAAACTGGAGACCCACCATGGACCAACATTGAATAAGCTTTTGTAAGGGCCCCTCGATAGGGGCCTTTTATCTTCCAAAATAGCCTTAGAAATAAGGTTATTTTTGTATTTAAAATTAACTTGACAAACATAGCTGGGTCTGCTATACTATCTACAGTAGTTGGAATTTTTTTCAACTATAGTTCCTTAGGAAAATGTTTATTGTCCGAGTTGATGGTTAGCCACACCATCATGCTTCTCGGCTTCTAGTTGCTTAGCCACAGCGACAAGATGAAAAAAATGAGACTCTTTAAATAAAGAGTCAAACAAGTCCATCTTAAAGGTGGACTTTTTTTATTATAATCTTACATTTCTCAAATATTTTTTTAGTGCTGAGCTAATAGCGGGAATCAACTTTCTCAAGTCATTTCCTACCACCTCCCCTCTTTTCTCTTGTCCAGTGTTCCAGACAGAATTAAAAACTTGAGTTTCTTCCCTAGATACTTTACCTATTTGGAACCCTTTAACCACAACACCCACTTGGCTTAGTTTATCTATTTCTTTCTTAGTTGATCCAGGTGAACTTGATGCTCCGTCAGTTATTTCAAAAACTATTTCCAGTATTTTTTCTTTAGCTATTTTTTCTTTAGCAGATTGTGTCAATGATTCATTGATGTTTTCAAAAACAAAATTATCAAATGTATCCTGCATATTATCATCCATTTGACTAAAAACATTTATGATATCAGCTTGTTCACTTTGTTTGCCTGAGTCAGATCTAAAAGATTTTATTTTTTTTACATATGAACCGAATAGCCATGCTTCTGTATCTACCTCCAATTTGGATTTAGTGGATTGACGATTCATACTCAAATATGTGTTGAACTCTTTTAATGAAGACAAAATCAACACAAAAGCTTGTTTAAGGATTTTTATCTTCATTGGATCCTGAAACATCGAACCAGACATGTCCCCAACAACCCTGACCCTTATGAGCTCCGGTTTTTCGATTAGTCTTTCTTTATCAATAATTCTTTCCATTACTTTAACATCATCTAGTTGCCTTTTTTCTATCTTTGGCCAATCTTCAATTGTTTTACCTATGTTTATCTCTCCTGTTTTGAAATATCCTTCCCTAGTTCTATCTACGCCCTTACTAGAACCAAGAACGATATCTCTCCATAATCTAGATAATTCTTCCAAGTAGGGAGCTACTTCACTTTCTATATTACGAAATTCTTTCATGGATTCAGCACTAATACTATTTTTTTCCGCCCATTCCATATCCCTAGCTTCTTGAGCTTTTTTTTCTTGTTCCTTTCTAGCTTTTTCTTTTTCTGTTTTATCTTGAGCTTCCTTTATAGCGTTATTGTTTTTTATTTCTTCTTGTTTTTCCGCCCATTCCTTTATGTCTTTCTCATTTAT
Organism: Patescibacteria group bacterium; assembly: GCA_013816135.1. GTDB lineage: Bacteria > Patescibacteriota > Minisyncoccia > Phycocordibacterales > DATDWN01 > C7867-006. The sequence goes on from JACDEV010000002.1 coordinate 88,102, forward strand.
TTTGTCCGGATTATTTTTATCAAATTCTTTGTAATCTTCTGCAAAGGGATTAGGATCAAAACTTTCCTCTGAATTAGTTTCTGGATCAGCCTCTGGATCTGTTTCAGGATCTATAGATGGAAGGTCACTTGCTGGACCCTCTTCTTTTTCTTTATTTTTATCTTTTTGTGACTTAGGATTCCATGCTTCAATATCTTTCCTTAGTAAATCATCAAAGATTGGCTCCAGTGTTTTATGAATTATCTGATACCTTTTTTCCGGCTTTGTATTTCTTGCCGTCCTTGGTTTAAGAAATTTTTCTATAATTTCAGAAATAGTATATCTTCCACCTTCAAATTCAATCTTTTTGCTAAAAATATCATCGATTTCTGGACTTACTAAAACCTCCTCATCTCTTATCATTTCTGCTCTCAATATCTTATAAGAAAATTGCATATGCAAAGGAAGCTTGCTGTAGTCCTTTGATCGAAATAACTTTTCTTGATAAAGCCTCTTTATTTCGTTACCACCTTTTCTTTTCTCTTCAAATCTGGAAGCTTTTCTTGAAACTACATTGTTTACATATATGTCATCAAGAGCATTATAAAATTTATGATGTATTCCGTAAGCAGCGTTTTCAATAGGGCTTAAATTCTCTTCTTGCCCTGGTTCAGAAGGATATATTTCAGAAATTTTTTCAAGCATTTCAGGAGGAACTATGCCTGAATCCTTAAATTTTTTAAATAATAGAGCTCCAGTTTTTTTTGCTTTTTGTCTAACATAACTGAAGTTATCCATCATACCCTTTGGGTCATCTGCTAGGTCAAGAAAATGGCTTAACTCATGAAGTGTAGCCCACAATATTTGGTCTTCACTGAAACCTCTGCCTGCGAACCATTTTGTGTCCAAATTCACTTCCCCAGAGTCAAGATCAATATAAAAACCATCTGAAAGTTTGAATTTCAAAGAAACATCTTTTGCAAAGGTAATGAACAACCTTTTGTAAGAATCCAACATCTTTTGTCCCTTCTCTCTATATTTTTCTAATTCTTCTTTCGTAAGTTTTTTTTCTGGTTCAGGTCTTTTTTCAGGAATATCTTGTTTATCAATAGGATCACTTAGCCCTTCTGGGATATCATCGTTTTCTTTTGTAGACCCTGCAACCTCAAATGAATTCATATAATAAATATATCACAAAAGACCTCCCTACAATGAGCGTGCAACTCTAATACAGTCAAGAATTTTATATATTAACAACAAACTTTTACAACGGAAGATTTAGGAGTTCTACTCGGTAAAAGGAAGGATGGTGTCGTCTTTCTTCTTGGTTGACTCGCTAGCATGTCCATCCACCTCATAGCTAGTATTCTGAGACTCAAAGAAGTTTACCAATTCGAAGACATCAGTTGCAGTAGACATCCATTTTGCTGGATTAGTAACATTGTAGTATTTTGGCATTCCAAGTTCCTGTAGTCGTCTATCAGCTACATACTGCACATATTGGTTTACATAATCTGCATTCAACCCAAGAATTCCGTTCGGAAACAAATCTTTATTGTAATTTACTTCCAAATCAACTCCTTCAATCACAATATTTCGTATTTCTGCAGCAAACTCTTCAGTCAGAAGCTCAGTGTTCTCTTCCAAGATATTATGTATGAGATTTATTCCAAACTTCAAGTGAAGGCTTTCATCTCGTAAGACCCAGTTAATCATCGAACCAAAATTCCTGAGCTGATTTCTTTGGCGGAAAGAAAGAGCCACCATAAATCCTGAATAAAACCAGACTCCTTCCATCACAATATTTGTAGCAACAAGATTTCGAATAAAATCCTTCTTACCATCTACAGTTGAAATATCCAATTTCATGTCTGTCATACGAGCCATATATTTATTTATATAAGCTTCTTTAGCCAGCATAGAAGGAACCTCCAAATGAGTGTTAAAAATAGTTTCCTTATCAAAAGGAAATGTCTCTAGTACGTATTCAAAAGCCACACAGTGATTTGCCTCTTCCCACATCTGCTTTGCTAGATATAAGTGGCATTCAGGAGACTTAAGGTAAGGATAAATTCCAAGAGCAATTGAACGATTTACGATAAGCTCAGCTGGATTGAAAAAAGCCATCAGGAACTTCACAGCATGTCTTTCATCTTCAGTCATTTTTTCGAAGTCTTCAAGATCCTCTTTCAAAGCAATCTCGTGTGGAAACCAAGTGTTTCTTACGGCCTGATTGTACAAATCATACGCCCACTTATAGTTCAGTGGGTGTAAGTTCATATCTGTCGGGGATGGTTTTCCTATGAGTGTCATATGTTTTTTGATAGAACTTACACATTTGGCAAATTTCTTTGTCGGAGTTCAAAAAATAATTTTCATCGTATTGCTATACGCCTCCAATTATTTTTCTGCTCCTTCGCGAACTTGGCTCAAATCTGAAAGTTCGATATTAAATTAAATAATTATTATTCGAATATCATGATTTTATTGGCAACTGATACAAACGTTGTTCTCGTCGTCGGCGGGGTCAACAGGTCCCGAATTCGCCAAGCTACTCAAGGAAGCGTATTCATTTCTCGAAGATTTCTCAATTTGATCAAAAACTTGCTCGTGTTTTACTTCTTTTTTCTCCTCTCTTACAGCTTCTACGTAAACTGGCATTTTTACAGAAGACGGTATGTGAGCTTGAACTGGTGCAGATGATTCTATTTTTTCGACTGAGGGCATAGAAACCGAGGAAAATCCTCCCTTCATAGCCTCAGCCACTACTTCTATTGCAGCCATGACTGGTTTTTCTACAGGAGTTACGACTGGAATACTCTGTGCAGGAACTGGAACAGAAGTCACATCAAAGGATTTCTGAAGAGGAGCAGAGAATGCTGGCGAATTGCTAAAGTTCAAAACACCGAAACCAACTTTTCCTATCTTTGCAGCCTTATTTACATTCGTTGTGCTTTGCTCAGCTGTATGTCGAGGCTTCATATGCAAGTAGTATGTCGACTTCAATCCTTTTTCCCACGCAGTATTATAAATTTTCATAGTGTCATCAACATCGCGAGTTTCAAGATACATATTTCGTGACAAAGCTTGGTCAATCCACTTTTGAGCCCGAGCTGCCACTTCTACATAAGCATAAGGAGATGTAGTAAATGAGGTCTTGTAGATATCTTTTGTATGTTGAGGAATAAGCTCGATTGAACTTATATCTCCTTGGTTTTCAATGATAGCTTCTTTTACTTCTTCCCAGATTCCCATGTTCTTCAAATCCTTTACTAAGTTGTGGTTTATATCCAAATACTTTCCAGAGATTTTGTTTCTAGAGAAAACCTGAGCGAATCGAGCATCGATACCGGGAGTAGTTGCAGCCAAAAGTCCGATATTAGCATTTGGAGCAACAGCCATGAGAGTGGCATTTCTCATTCCTTTGGCCACTTTCTGTCGGAGAATATCCCAATTCAATCCTTTATGCTTACTGACTTTAGAAACTGTCAGTTCCTTTCCACGACCTTCTTCCAAAGTCTTCAAGGTGTCGATAGGCACTTTACCCTTTGACCACTCTGAGCCCTTGTAGTTCGTATAGCTTCCCCTCTCTTCCGCCAAGTTTGCACTCTCATCGATTGCCATGTAAGAAATGAACTCAAATATTCTGTCAGCAAAATCCCATGCATGAGTAGAATCATAAGACATTCCTAGCTGTTCTATAGTGTCGGAGAATCCCATCACTCCAAGTCCGATCGCTCTGTTCTCTCGGTCTGATTTTGCAGCTTCTGGAATAGGTAGAACATTTATATCTATCAAGTTATCGAGCTGTCGAATAGCGAGACGAACTGATTCTTCAAGTCGTGACCAGTTCACCTCCTTGTTTTTTATGTGTGCTGCAAGATTTAATGAAGCTAAGTTACAAACTGCTACATTTTCTCTATCTTGAGGAAGACAAATCTCTGTACAAAGATTGGACATGTGGATTGTTCCAGTATTGTTGTTCAATGCTCTAAGATTTATAGTGTCCTTCCATACAAGCCATGGATGTGAAGTAGTCTGAAGGGCAACAAGCATCTGTCGGAATTGTTCCTTAGCGGGGACTTTTTTAAAAGTTCTAAGTTTACCTGCATTAGCCATTTCTACATATTCAGCATATCTCTTTGAAAAGGGCTGACCGTATAATTCGTTCAAATCCTTTGTCTCCACAGGATCGAACATATACCATTCCTCACCACTGTTTACCCTTTTCATAAACTCATCTGAAAGAAACACTGCAGTATTGGCAGTTCGCATTCTCATGTAGTCATCACCGGCGTTGTGCTTCCAATCCAAAAATTCTGGAAAATCGAGGTGCCAGTTTTCCATATAGAAACAAAGTGCTCCCTTTTTCTTACCACCTCGTTGAATAGCTCTTATTGCAGTGTCTATTATCTTCGCAAAAGGAGTCGGTCCTGTAGATGTTCCTCCTCCGGAAGTTTTAAGTGGTGAGCCAGATGCTCGAAGTTTTGTAACTGACGCCCCAATTCCTCCAGAACCTTTGGAAAGTAACATGACATCTGCCACAGACTTGGCAATGTGAGTCATATCGTCTTGAATTTCCAGTAAGTAACAATTTGAGAGAGCGGGATTTATCTTTCCTGCGGCGAGATTGGTCGAACCTCCTGCAATATATTCCAATCGAGACATTTTGGAATAGAATTTCTTGGCCATATCTGTCGGATTCTTTTCGTTATAGGAAAGTCCCATAGCGATGCGCATAAAAAAGTACTGCGGGGTTTCGATTGGATTTTGCTCTGTGTCCTTAATTAAATACCGATTTATCAATCCATCCAGACCAGCATACTGAAACAAATCATCTTTTTCTATAGATAGTGTCGCTGACAAAGCATTCAAATCAAAAGCTGACTTCATAGACGGATGAAGCTTTCCTGTTGCAGCACCATCTTCAATGAAAGAAATAAAGCCAGCGGCGTGCTTCTGTCTGAAAACTTCCATATCGTCATCACTATGAAAATTTGGGACAACTTGTCTGTAAACAGTTTTAAGGAGAAGCCTTGCTGCAACAATGTCATATTCGATATCTTCCTTGATGTTTTGAACTGCAGCATTGATAGTTGCCTGGTCCATTTCATAAGTGGTGATGCCATCATATAAAGTAAGCTGAGTTTCAGTGGCAATTTGTGTGACCTTGGCCACTGGATCAAATAATCCTCGACAAGCTCGCTCAATAGAACGGTTTATCTTGTCTGCGTTGAATGGCTCTCTCTTACCATCATGCCTTGTGACTGTTATGCTCATTTTTTGAAATTTTTTAAGTTATAAATTCTTAATTTTTATAAATTTTCACAATTTTTTTAGAATTTCAGAGAAGAAAAGGCAAATTAACAGATAAACGGCATCTAAATGAATGAAAAGTACAAAAAACTTCTAAATTTGTTCTTTTCATTGTACATCATGAGACTCAATAAAAAAGTGGATAACACCAAGAAACAAGCATCAAAATATAAAAATTTTTTTTGTAAAGTACATCACCCAGAGAGGCCTATTTCTATGACTTTCCTGACTAATTATTTATAAATTTCACACTATCACCAATTTTTAAATTCAAAAGGTCTGACTGACCCGCAGAAATCTCAAAAACATAGAGGGAAGGTCCCGTAGGATAGAAAACTTTGGGAAAAGAATCTGGAGTTAGGGACCTCTCGATATGAACAATCTTTTTCCCTTCGCTCACCCAGAGAATATCTATAGGAAATGTCATGTCCTTCATCCAAAAACCATATGTATCTGCTTTTTTGAATACAAAAAGCATGCCTTGATTATCTAAAAGTGGGACATGACCAGAAAGTCCTTTTTCCTGTAGGTCGACAGTATCTGCTACTTCTGTTTCAAAAGTTTTATTAGCCAAAACCACATTTAGATTTTCTTTTTTTATCGGGTAAAAATAGAAAAAAAGTACTAATGCAAGGCCAAAGACCATAATTGCACCTAAAACCAGGAATTCTTTATTCTTCATACTAATATTCTAGCATCAAACCTATATTTGAGCTTATTTTATATTTACCTATAACAAAAAACCCGCCGAAGCGGGTTTTTTGTTTATTATTGAACTGAGTTCAATTTCTAAGGGTTTTTGTTCGAGTCCAAGGCGCGAAGTTTTGTTTTTGACCAAAGTGTACATTTAGTACTCTGCGGGAAAAAACAAAACTAGCAACAAAGGAATCGGACAAAAAGACTAGAAATTTACCAAGTACGACCTCCACGGTCATTCCCTCGATCAAATCCTCCTGTTCGTGGAGCTCTAGGTTCCATTGGTCGAGCTTCATTTACTGTAAGCTTTCGTCCATCTAGTTCCTGACCATTCCACTTTTCAATAGCCTTGTCCGCATCAGCGTCATTAGCCATTTCGACGAAACCGAATCCTTTTGATCGGCCTGTCATTTTATCCATAATAATAGTAGCTGAAGTAACTTCACCTACTTGTGCGAAAGCATCTTTCAAACCCTGATCATTAGTCGAGTATGAAATACCTCCTACATACAATTTCTTTGCCATTTCTATTTTTTCTCTAGTCTTTATTTTAAACTGTAAGGCGACTAGCTCTCTACCTTTTTCCAAATCCTTACGAATCTGGCAAACCTCCGAGAAACTTACATTGGACCTATTATAGACCCGTTGTTTATAAAAGTCAATAGAATTTTACCTATAAAATAAGGCATGATATTGGCCTTATTAAGCTTATATTAAAAATCCTCCAATATATGGAGGATTTTTAATCAACAACCTATTTTGTTATAAACTTGTATTTCGAATTATAGTCGCACTAATTGACGTGCTAGATGCTGGGATAAAACCATAAACTCTTAAGTTATTACCAATTTGAAAGTTAGACAAACTTACTGCAAGCCAATTGTTTCCAATAATTGATATTCCACTAGGAATAGAAACAGTGTAGTTAGTTTCATCAACTTTTACTACTGCTGTAGTTGGAGTAGTTGATCCTGCAAGTGATACTAGTGTCCCTTCAAAAAGATGCTTTGTATTTACTGCGATGAGAGAAAGGTCTCTTAAGTTTTTTGCGTTGACAGTTGGAGTTGAAAGTGTGCTATCAATATTTCCAGAGAAACTAATCATATCTCCTACTCTAATATCTGTTAGAGCAACAAATGATCCATTATTTCTTGAAAATTTAGTTGAAGAATCTGTTTGAACAGTCCAATCCATATTAAGTGAACCGAAAGAAATTCTAGCTACAAGTGAAGTACTTGCAACGGACATAACTTTTGCACCACTAATATTTATTTTACCATCCTTATTAACATGGATTTCAGCGTTTTGCTTCATTTTTAAGGCATTCTCCATTTTTTCTGATTTATTACCACCTTCATTTTCATTGTTTTTAGCTAAAGCAATTCCTCCTCCTGCAAAAACAAGTGCTGCTAGGGCAAAAGAACTTATAGCTAAACCTGCTTTTTTGTATGTAATCATTTGGTATATATTAATGTTAACCTTATCTATGACGTAAAAAATTCGGTCCCATTACATGAAAAAATCAATTAAAAGGTTTCGATACTCGAGGTTGTAGTAGAAATTATTGTAGTAGTAGGCGGGACTTCAATATCTACGTTTATTTTTGTTCCTGTATTGGAATTATTTAGAGGTGTTGTTGAGGAATTCTCGATGGAAGCCTTTGAAGCTTCTTCTACCTTATCTTCTTCTTTGTATATTTTTAGAAAAGCAGGAGCAACTGTTTTTATTTCGTCTTTTGACTTTATCATCAATTTAGCTTCTTCAGCTTTACGCTGTGCACTTTTGAAAAGTGTAAATGCTTCCCCATTTGAATTTGAAGAAAGTTTGAGCTGTCCTTCTATTAGTATTTCTTTAGCCTGTCTCAATTTGAGATTAGCATCAGCTTTGATAGTTTCATCAACACTTTCATTTGAATTTATGCTTTTTTCAGCCTCGTTAATTTTGGATTGTACTTTTTTTAGTGCAATATCTGCAGTCACTTTTAAAGCATCGGGTTGAGTGTTAAGTGAAGAAGATACTATTTCCTTTTCTGTAATTTCTCTTGTGGCAGTAGTATTCTTTAAATGAACATCGACTGCATCAGTGATGTTTGTAAGTATATTTTCAGAAACATTAGCATTAATTTTTTGTGTAGTAGTACCCGTGGAAGTAGTGGCAATCTTCAAATCTTGTTCCTCGTCTTTTTGAGATAATGCTTTTAGAAGTGTGTGATGGGTCTTTAGGGAACTCTCAAAGTCAGAACCTACTTCGTCTGCGGATTCAATATCTCCAGATGCTTTCAGCTCATCGATATTTTTTTTAACATTTAACGCTTCGGTATTGAAACTTATCTTAGCTACTTCCAAAGTTTCAGGATTTAATTTCTTTTGGACAGAGAGTTTTTCGATCTCCATTAAACGTGTATTGGCATGAACAGCTTCAGTTAAAGCAATATTTTTTGCTCCAAAGGAAAATAAAGTTTGTGCATTCTCATTTAATCTAATTTTGACTGGATAGAGAAAATCTCCCGGTAAAGTGTTCTGAGCCGCAAACGAAGTTCCTGATAAAAACAGTAAAGCTACGAAGAATGCAGGTACTAACTTCATTGAAAAACTTAATCTCGTGTAAAATGGACTAACAACTTTATATTTCTGCTTTGTTTTTTGTAATGTTGAGTAACTAAGTGGATTCTCTTCAATATACTGGTCTATCCTATTATGTATCTTTATTTTTTCGGAGATGGTTAAAGTCACTCCACGTGCTTTTTGGAAAATTTGGCTCAGTATTTTGTTTTCGAATTGTTCGTTAGTCATTCTGGTGTTTAAAAATCTTCACTAATTTAGCTAAGCCTCGATGGATCCTTACTGCTATAGTATTCTCGCTTTCGCCTGTTATCTCAGATATCTCTTTCAAAGATAGGTCTTCAACGAATCTCATACCTAAAGCCTGCTTATAAGGTTCTGGTATCTGTGAGAGCATTGCTAAGGCTTGTTCTGCATCCAAACGATTGATCATGTGCTCATACTCGTCAATAGATGGTTCAAATCCTTTTTCCTCCAAGAGGTTATCTAAAGATTCTGGAGATTTTCTTCTACGATATTCATCAATTATAAGATTCGTAGCTATCTTATATAAAAATGCTTTCATGTTCTCTACAGATCCTCCCAAGGAAATAAATTTCCAAGCTTTCATAAAGGTATCCTGTGACATATCTAATGCCTTTTCCCGGTCTCCGATACGATAAAGACAGTATCGAAAAATGGCGTTTGAATGAAGATCAAACGCTCCCACAAACGCATCTTTGGGATGGTTTTCTTTATTCTTCATATTTTAAGACGTATTAGTCTGTCAGGCATTACCTGCCTTTTAAGCACCACTATCGAGGCCCTAGTTAAAATTATATTAAGAAATAAATATAACATATAGAGAATAAAAACTCTACAATCAGTCAGATTTATTTAACTGTTACTTTTGACATCACAACTGGAGTAAGAGGCTTGTCATTTTGACCAGTTGGTACATTTACGATTGTATTTACTACATCTTGTCCTGATACTACTTTGCCGAAGATAGTGTAGCTGTTTGGAAGTGGATAATCAGCTGCCATTATAAAGAATTGGCTTCCGTTGGTATTTGGTCCTGCATTGGCCATAGCTACCACACCGGTTTTATATCCAGCTTTATAGGAAGCAGTCTGTGGATTGAGCTCATCAGCAAATTGATAGCCGGGTCCTCCTGTGCCGTTTCCTGTTGGATCCCCTCCTTGAATCATAAAGCCTTTTATTACTCTGTGAAAAGTAAGACCATTATAAAATCCTTTATTGGCTAGAGTGATAAAATTGCTAACTGTATTCGGCGCATCAGCGTCATATGTCTGAATAACAATTTTTCCGTAAGTTGTCTCTAATGTAATCATGTGGAAATTATTTTTATTAATTATAACTTTTGGTGAAGTAGTCGAGGTCGTCACAACTACTGGGGTGGATGTAGCATTTATTACTGGTGTTGTTGTTGAATAAGTATCATTTGAAGGGACATCTACAATATTTGCAATCGAAGTATCCTTACCTTTGAACAAGTAATATCCTCCAATAACTACAACAGTAATTACAACAAAACTTAAGATTATATTTTTCATGTAAACCATTATCTCGCATTAACTGCTTTGTGTCTAGAATTCAAAATATTAGATCTTTTCGTTACTTAGGCTCTACCTCTAGAACTCCCAACTCAGTTTTAGAATTTTCTAATTCAAATGGAAATTTTCCTGTTAGATTAGCAGTGAGAGTGAGGATTGCTGGTACATTTTTTACAATCTCTATACTCTTATCATATCCGTGAACATGAAATTCTTCTTGTTCATCATCTAGAATTTTAAATATAACAGTATCTCCTTGTGTTGCATGGATAACTCCCAAATCAGTAACTAATTTTCCTTTATTTATAAAAATTTCAAAAAGTTTTGTTTCTATAACAACTGGAGTATTTTTTTTCGTTTTTGAGATATAGAATAATGCCCCTAATACTACCAACACAATAAAGATAGCTATTGTAAGATTTATTTTTTTCATTTTAATTTAAATTTAGTAGTTTTATTATAACAAGTCTTAAGTAAAATGTAGACTAGATAAATGCACTTTTAAACTAGTACCAAAGCGGTGTTTGCTGGACAAAGTTCGAATGCATTTCGAGCTGAATGCCGATGAGAGCTACTAATCGCACGCTCCACGTGCGTGGTGGCTTGAAACTTCCTCGTACGCTCTGATTGCGTGGTGATGCTGACCAATGCGCCTCGGACACGCTCGCGGACTCGCGTGTGCAAAAACCAAAAAATTTCCTTGCATTTTCCTCGCGTCTCCTCCCCCC